>JACDDG010000033.1:7436-12017 GCA_013817115.1 Parachlamydiaceae bacterium
TTTTAATGCACATAATGACTCATTGAACTTTATACTTCCTTCAAAGCAATGGGGAGTAAAATGGAAAAAAGAAATCGATACGGCTATTGGCTGGATAGAAAATGGAATATTTTTAGAAGAAGAATCCCAAATATTAGTAGAAGGCCGATCTATTGTAGTGTTGCGTCATGCCAAATAATCCCTCTTCAACATATCGGGTACAGTTTCATGGTGGATTCACATTTGATCAGGGAGCTAAGCTCGCGAATTATTTGTCATTATTGGGAATCAGTCACTTATATGCTTCCCCCTATCTACAATCTGTAAAAGGGAGCACTCATGGTTACGACATTGTAGATCCAACACAAGTTAATATTTTTTTAGGTGGAATTAAAGACTTTCAAAAAATGCAAAAGGCTTTAAAAGATAAGGGCCTCGGACAGATCATTGATTACGTTCCTAACCACATGGCTATCGTGGATAGGCAAAACCCATGGTGGTGGGAGGTTCTCAAAGATGGACCTGCCAGTAAATACGCAAAGTATTTTGATATCAATTGGGATTTTTCAGAAGAACGCTGGCCTAAAAAAGTCCTTTTGCCTGTTTTGGAAGATCAATATGGATGCGTACTTGAAAAAGGAATGTTACAGCTAATCCACACAAAAGGGGCATTTAACTTACACTATAAAGATCATATTTTTCCTATCGATGCATCTAGCCTAGTAGAATTATTGAAAAATGCTGCTCTAGCATGCGATTCAGAAGTTTTATTTTTTTTAGCAGAAAGCCATGGAAGGCTGCCTAAGCCCACAGTGACTTTAAGCGAAAATATCGAGCGTCGACATCGGGATAAAGCAGTTCTTCTTGACTTATTAGCAAAGCTTTGTGAAGAAAAGCTTTCTGTTTGCAAAGCGATTGATGCGGAGGTAGATCGCCTAAATGCTAATGCAGATGCCTTAGATGCTTTACTTGAAAAACAAAATTATCGCTTAGCCTTTTGGCGTATAGCTAGTAAAGATCTCGGTTACAGACGTTTTTTCGATGTAAAAGAATTGATAGGAGTAAGAGTCGAAGAGGAAGAAGTATTTAATGCCACCCATGCGTTAATTATTAAATGGGCTTCTGAAGGCGTTATACAAGGAATACGGATTGATCATCCGGATGGCCTTCGGGACCCTTCTGAATATTTCCATCGTTTGAGGGTTAAGTGCCCCGATACTTGGCTTGTGGCAGAAAAAATCCTTACTACTACCGAATCTCTACCACAAGAATGGCCAATTAATGGGACGACTGGCTACGAGTTTTTAAATTTGGCTCAAAGACTTTTTATCGACCCAAAAAGTGAAGAGATTTTAAACAAGATTTATGTGGATTTCACTTCAGATAGCATCGACTACAGCAAAGTTGTTTATGATTGCAAAAAATTAGTATTAACCGAACTTTTGGCCAGTGAATTAGATCAATTAGCAGATCTTTTTGTTAAAGTTTGTGAGAGACATCGCTGTTTTAGAGATCATGCATTTCAAGAGCTTAAAGAGGCGTTATTAGAGGTCGCTATACAATTCCCAGTATATCGTACTTATATTTCTTACAAATACCTTCTTCATCGCTCTGATGATGAATATTATATTGCCTTAGCTATTCAAAAAGCACTCATAACAAATCCAGAATTGGAAAAAAATCTTTTAGAATTTTTACAACATATTTTATTACTGCGCATTCCCGGGAAATTGGAAGAAGATTTAGCAATGCGTTTTCAGCAACTTACTAGTCCAACCATGGCTAAAGGGGTTGAAGACACTGCTTTTTACAGATATAATCGATTTATTTGTCTTAATGAAGTTGGTGGCGAACCTCATTATTTTGCTAGCAACATTGCGGAATTTCATGAAACTTGTGTCAAAAATCAACTCCAAAACCCTTTTTCATTACTTGCTAGTACAACGCACGATACAAAGCGCAGTGAAGATGTTCGTTCAAGGTTAGCAGTGCTTTCCGAAATCCCCTTACGTTGGAGTGAAGCTATCAATCGTTGGTCGCTGATTAATGCTCTTTACCGCGGCAATCTCCTGATTGATCGCTCAATGGAGTATTTCCTATATCAAACCCTAGTAGGCACATGGCCCATTTCAACGGAACGTATTACTGCTTACATGCAAAAAAGTTTGCGAGAAGCAAAATTATACACTTCCTGGATTAATCCTAATGAAAATTACGAAAAGGCGTGGCAAGAATTTATTCGGGCTATTATACAAGACGAAAACTTCAAAAAAGATATTACAAATTTTGTAGATGAACTTATCTATTTTGGACAAATAAACAGCTTATCTCAAACATTGCTCAAACTTATTTCTCCCGGAATTCCTGATATTTATCAAGGAACAGAACTTTGGACGCTCACTTTAGTGGACCCGGACAATCGGCACTCTGTAGATTTTGCAAAACGTGAAAATTTATTGAATGAATTACCTCATCTTACCACCGAACAAATTTTAGCTCGTATGGGTGAGGGTCTTCCTAAACTTTGGCTTATTTATGTGGCTTTGCATTTAAGAAAAAGAAAGCCTGAATGTTTTGGTAATGAGGGTACATATACTTCCTTACCTGTTCTTGGAGAAAAATCGGAACATGTTATAGCTTTTCAACGTGGAGATGGAGTCATCGGAGTAGCCCCCCGTTTCCTGATAAAGCTGGAGGGCGATTGGGCAGACACATTTTTGGAAATTCAATCAGGACTTTGGCTCAACGTTTTAACAGGCGAGAAATTTCAAGGCGGTAGAATAACAATAGAACTTTTACTTAAACATTTCCCGATAGCTCTTCTTTCAAAGGAGGCAACATGAAATTACCCATAGGACCTATTTTCAGAAGCTCCGGAACTCATTTTCGAGTTTACGCCTCCTTTGCAACTAAAGTTGATGTTATTTTAATTGACAATCGAGAAAACTCCACTCGATTTCCTTTAAATGACGAAGGGAATGGATATTTTTCCGGTTTCTTTCGTGAATTTAAAAATTTGTCTAGGTATTACTTTAGTGTTGATGAAGGCCCATTTTACGCAGATCCTGTTTCAAATTTTCAACCTGAAGGTCCTTTCGGACCTTCGCAAATCATTGATCACCAAATTTTCAAATGGAATGATCAGGAATGGAAAGGCACAGCAATTGAGGGGCAAATCATCTATGAGATGCATATTGGCACTTTCACGCAGGAAGGAACATATTCGGCAGCGGAATTGCAATTACCAGAGCTTGCCAAACTAGGAGTAACGATATTAGAAATTATGCCTTTGAATGATTTCTCGGGGAAATTTGGCTGGGGATATGATGGTGTTAATTTATTTGCTCCTACTCGCCTTTATGGAACTCCCGATCAATTAAAATCATTTATAAATACCGCACATCAGCTCAATTTAGCGGTTATTTTAGATGTAGTTTATAATCACTTTGGACCTGAAGGGAATTTCATAGACAAATTTTCTCCTGATTATTTTAATGAAGAGGAAACAGACTGGGGAAGAGGCATTGATTTTTCAAAAACTTCCACACGGGAATTTTTTCTTACAAATATTCGCTACTGGTTAGAAATCTTTCATTTTGATGGATTTAGATTTGACGCTCTTCAATCAATTGATTATCAAACAACTCCAATTCTAAAGGAAATTAGAAAACTCATTCGCAAATATGAAGGAAAAAGAACAATTTTACTCATAGGGGAAAATGAATCCCAAGATGCCAATCTTATCCGTTCAATAAAAGATAAAGGGTTTGGTTTAGATGCTCTTTGGAATGACGATTTTCATCATTCAGCACGAGTTTGCTTGACGGGTAGAAAAGAAGGCTATTTCAAAGATTACACAGGGAGTGCGCAAGAATTTATCTCACTTATTAAACGTGGTTTTTTGTATCAAGGGCAATTTTATACCTGGCAAAAAAAATTTCGCGGAACCCCTTCCCTAGATATGCGATGCTCCGCTTATATTTTATTTTTACAAAATCATGACCAAATTGCCAACTCGCCACAAAGTCTGAGAATTCATCAGCTTACAGATCAAAATAAACTTAGAGCGATGAATTGTTTAATGTTTCTTTCTCCTAACATACCAATGCTCTTTCAAGGACAAGAATTTAACTCTTCAAGTCCCTTTTACTACTTTGCAGACCATTCAGATAGGCTCATGCGTTATGTTTCCTTAGGAAGAAAAGAATTTTTGTGTCAATTTCGCAGTCAAGCAAATGCCGAAGTTCAAAAAAACATTTTAAACCCATCCAATCCTGCAGCCTTTATAAAATCAAAATTAGATTTTACTGAAAGAGAATTGAACAAATCTATTTACAATTTCTACAAAGATTTAATTAAATTGCGACGTTTTGATAAAGTGTTTTCCGACTCAAACAATAGTGTTGACGGGGCCGTCTTAAATATGAATGCTTTTGTTTTAAGGTTTTTTGGTGATAATGATGAACGATTAGTATTATTAAATTTTTCTACAGATTTTGAAATAAATCCTGCTTCAGAACCACTTTTAGTCCCTCCAGAAAATACGAAGTGGCAACTTCTTTTTTCCTCTGACGCCTTAGCATATGGTGGACAAGGTACTCC
>JACDDG010000034.1:0-9694 GCA_013817115.1 Parachlamydiaceae bacterium
CAAATACACCCAGCAACAGCAGATATTTGCCTGACGATTTTTGCTCCTTTCTAGTCAACCTACACTTTTAATTGTACTCCTATATTCTTTTAATGGAAAAAACATAGCATTTAATTTTACAATTCGTTATAAATAAGATTTCAGCATTATAGGATTGATAAACGAGGCCTGCCATGGCATTTTCACAACAAGAAGTCTGTATATCAGCCTTCGACACCTTTGAGAGTACATATCAGCGCTCATATAGTCATGGCTTGGAAAAAATTTACGCACTTGAAAATGTTGACATACGCTCTGTACGCAAAATCTCGGCCCCCACCCCCTTTCGCTTAGAAAATCATTCAAAAAAAGTAACTTCAAAGCCCTCAAAGAGAATCATCGAGCAATTAGAATTTTGCTTTGAAGCTACTTTTCAGCAAGTTTTGGCTCCCTTCATTTTTCGGGAACCAGTCCAAGTTTTATGCTTAACAAAGAAAATTGAAAAATACCTTTTTGATCAAGATAAACTGACCGTCGGAGATCTCTTAGAAGATGACAAACAAACTCTAATTCCTTTAAAAAGTCTCGGACAAGGCCATTTGGATGAAATTGTCACTAAATTGCATAACTACCTTGAAGAATTTGCAACAACTAAAAATTCCCCAAGGATTGAATTCACTTCATGGATGAAAACCTTAGTCGCAGATTTAGATGCCAAAAAATGTGCTGTTTTATTAGAAACTTTCCAACTCCCCCCCTTAGTCCCACTGAGCCCATCTGAGAATGCAGAAATTCGCAAACTTACCAACGAGAAATGTAATCAGTGGATCAAAGAAGCTATGTCGGAATGCCGCACTCCTTCTAAAAAACAACAATTGAATTCGGACCTTCAAAATATTACAAACGTTTACCTAAAACCATGGCTACGCAAACGCGGTTCTATTGCTAGTGTTGCTGAAGTTCACGAATATCTTTTAAAGCTTAGTGGAGACCACCCACACGCTATACAAATCCTAGAATTCATTTCACATGTTTATTTCGATCAAAAATTCCCCTTTGCTGTGGCTTTGCTTGAAATCGACGAAGAACTCTATTGCGACTCTACTGAAACCGCTGACATCTACAATTCAATTATTAAAACAACTTTTAGCTATTTCTACAAAGACGATCTTCATTATCCACTAGATTCGCTTATTAAATGGATAAGCTATGAACATGCCAAAAAATGGCAAGGCTTCTCTGATAACTTTATCGAGCGTATTTTGAGACTTAGCTCCAACTTTCGCGTTCGCAAAAATGGCGCTAATCAGCTCACTGTAAAGCTTAGTTAGTGAAAATTGCTATCATAGGTGCAGGCTTTTCAGGTCTTGCCACCGCTTGGACATTATTACAAGATAAACATCAGTTTGAAGTGGTGCTTATCGATGGCCAAGGCATTGGTGCCGGAGCTTCAGGAGTTGCTGCAGGACTCATGCATCCCTTTGCAGGTGCGCATTCTAAACTAAATCATTGGGGCCGAGAGGGCTTTACAGCCTCGTTAGAACTTTTAAAAGCCTCTGAAAAGGCTCTTGAGAGAAGTCCATATAAAATCTCAGGTATCTTGCGGCCTACTTTGTTTCCAATTCAAGTTGAAGAGTTCAAGACTGCCTCTGAAAAATATCCTGAAGAGATCCAATGGTTATCTCAAGAAGAAGCGAAAGCGTTAATTCCGGGCATTGTAGAAGCTCCTGGCATTCTAATTAAAAAAGGAATAACGGTCTATCCTGAAGTCTATCTACAGGGACTTTGGCTGGCATGTAAGGAGCTAGGAGCCGTCTTTGCTCTGCAGAAAATAAATTCGTTAGCTGAATTATCCGATTTTGATGCAATCGTAGTGGCTATGGGGGCACACTGTTCTGATCTTAAAGAACTTTCTAAATTACCTCTTTCCTATACCAAAGGGCAAATTTTAGAGTTAGAATGGCCTGAGGGACTTCCCCCGCTACCGATGCCTTTAAATTCACAAATTTATTGCGTTATGCATCCAGATAATAAGCGATGTTTGGCAGGTTCAACCTACGAACGCAATTTCATTTCCTCTGCAATTGACGTAGGAATCGCTAAGAAAGAGATCTGCCCAAAATTGTCAGCGATCTATCCACCTTTACGAGAGGCTAAAATTATTAATTGTCATAGCGGTATTCGAGTCTCGGCGCCACAGCATCTTCCTCTGTTGAAGCAAGTGAATAGTCGTTGCATTGTACTGACAGGCATGGGTTCTAAAGGGCTTTTGTACCATGCTTTGTTTGCGCAAAGATTGACGGAATTATTGCTAACTTTTTGACGCATAGGTATAAACATACTTTTACATATTTTTTTTGACATAAATGTGAATGTTAGCAAGCTCCAAAGCAGCAAATTGTAGCACGTCATTCCAATCATGCTTTTCACTCAAACATTTTTAATAGCACTCACAACATAAACCTAACCTGTCGGAAAATGTAACCTAAGTTGGTGAATTGAATTGTTACCTAACTTGGAGAACTGGACCCATTGGAATCATGCTTTTCACTTAATCTTTTTTTGAAAAGTTATGTAGTTTAAAACATAGCCCTTGCGTTGCCACAGATGATCACAGAGACCACAGAGAGAGAAGGCATTTGTAAATGCATTTAAAAGGTAATTCTACCCTTAATAACCCCTCTCTTATGTCTGCAGTCAGTGTGATCGTTTGGATGAATACTTACACACGTTTTTTAATAAGGTTCACTCTTTATCCATTAATGTTAAACTTTGGAATATTTCCTAATCGAGAAAGATGTGCATTTTTATTGGTCAACAGAATAAAAGGTGAATTCGATGCTGAGGAAGAAGCTGAACTATCGGAATCTGCACTTACTGTCATTAAAGCAGTTATGAAAGTTCTTACTTTTTGGGTATTTTCAAGGCTAATTTCATTCCCTTCACTACCCATAAGCTCATTGATAGTACCTATGTGACCACCGAAAATCTGCATCTTCACTTGCAAGGATTGCAATTCAATTTCGGATAATTCACGTTTTTCATTAGCTTTTTCCAATTTTCTTTTAAGCCTTTTCTGCTCAGAAGCATTGACTTGAGATTCATTTTTTAATAAAAATTCTGTTTCTTCTTTACCTTTTGTTAATTCTTTTATTTTTATTTCAATTTTCTCAAAAAAATCTTGAATTTCTTCTAACTTCTGCAAATCAGTTTTCATACTTTCATTACCTAAAAGCTCATTGACGGCTCCTATGTGACGACTAAAAATCTGCATCTTAACTTGTAAGGTCTGCAACTCTTCCAATGCTTCACTTTTTTCGTTGGCTTCTTTTAATTCTGTTACAAGCCGCTTTTGCGCAATATCATTGAATTGAGATAATTTTTCTAATAAAGATCCATTTTCTTCTTTAGTTTTTTTTAATTCTTTCATTTTTGTTCCAGTTTTCTCAAAAAAATCTTGAATTGCATCCAACTTCTGCAAATCAATTTCAGTACCTTCATTACCTAAAAGCTCATTGACGGCTCCTATGTGACGACTAAAAATCTGCATCTTAACTTGTAAGGACTGCAATTCTTCTAATACTTCACTTTTTTTGTTGGCTTCTTTTAATTCGGTTGCAAGCCGCTTTTGCTCAATAACATCGAATTTAGATATTTTTTCTAATAAAGATCCATTCTCTTCTTTAGCTTCTTTCAATTCCTTGGTAAGTCTTTGCTCGATATTATTGATTTGAGAAATCTTTTCTAATAAAGATCCTTTTTCTTCTTTAGCTTGTTGTAATTCTTTTATTTTTGTTCCGGTTTTCTCAAGAAAATCTTGAATCGCATCTAACTGTTGCACGACTGGATTTTCGTTAGTAACAGATATAGGTAAATTTTGTAATTCTACAATCTCCGGATATTTTAACAAAATTTCCTTCAACTTTTTTGAAATTTTTTTAATCTCGATATTTTTCTCAGTCTTTTGCTCAGGAAATTCTACATTATTGAATCTACTCGATGTTTCATCTTTTTTTAAACTATACGTACGGGCTAGACCATAAATCGAAATCCCTAGAAAACTTATCGCCCCAGCTAATAAAATCCACCTTGAATTTTTGGTAGAAATTACATCGGTGATAGAAAGTACTTGGACTGCTGTGCAACCAAGGCTTCCTATACACCCTAAACCAAAAATAGCTTTATTTAAATAATTTTGATGAGCATTTACTTGAAAATCGTTTTTTAAAAGATATTCTTGTTCACTTTGTATCATCTTTTTTCCCTTTTGTAGTATGGATTTGTCAAAATTGTCCTCCATAGTAGCTAGAAATATAATTTCATGATAGAAAAAAAACAATGGCTACATGTAAGGACTTTTTTGAAAAAAACTTACCCGTAAAGATATCTCTTCATAACATATTTTTTGTGAAAGAAATGATTTCATTGACATAAATTTTTAACTTGATACAATGGAATTCTTAGAAAAAAGAATGCTTTTTGCATTTTGCAAAAGCCTTACGATCTAACACTATCCAAAAATTGAAAAGAGGACATCATGATCAGTATACAAAATATTTTTAAGGCCCCAACTCAAGAACAAAGAACTGAGATTAGATTATTATGTAAAAAAGGGCAGTCTAATAGTTATTTTGACTATTTACTAGCTCCGTTGCAAGCCCTGACATCAATCACTATGGCTTTCAAAGATATCCCCTGCGCACCGATTAGAGGATTGTTGAATTCCGTAACTCACCTTTCTAGTTTTTCGTTACGAAATGCCATTATGGCTCTTGCCGATGGAATAGCGATAAGCATTCGTTCTTTTTTTCAAGTGGCGATCATCGCTTCGGCCGTAACCCTTGGAACTCTATTACCTCGTGTGGTCTACAGAAATCTAGAAAAGCTTAATTGTGATGGAATTAGCCAGGAAAGACAAATCATAGATCTTAAACAAACGTTGAGAACTGCACTTGAATCCAAAATTCAAGAAGAACAAAAATTTAGTGAATTGCAAGATCAATTTAAGGATAAAACAGATGAGTTCGCGGGACTTCAAACAAAATTTGACAACTCCTATAATATAACGTTACAGACTAATGACTTCAATCTAACGCTTAAATCAGAAATTGAGAAAAAAGAAACTCAGCTAATAAATATCCAACAAGAACTTGAATCTAAAACCAAAGAATTAGATTCTATAAAAGTCGCCACCGTGGATCGTACAACGTCTCTTTTCACTATTGACAGTCTTCAAAAACAGCTCGAATTAAAAGATTTAAAAAGTGATGTAATTCAGAAAGAATTAAACGATCTTCAGTCGGAATTGAAGAAATCAAAAGAGAATTTAGCAAAATTTGAAAGAGATTCTAAAGAAAGGGAAGTTGTACTTAAAGAATTCAATGATAAGATTGATTCAAAGGAATTTGAGCTCACAAAATTTAAAGATAAGATTGCATCAACAGAAGAAGATAAAAAGAATGCTGAGAATGAGCTATCTAAAGTATCACAAGCGCATGAAATTGAAAAAATACTCAAACAAGAACAAGAATCTATCTCTAACGATTTGCAGATCCAACTTTCTGAAAAGACTAGCCAGATAGTCACTTTAAAAAATGAGGTCGAGACTCTTGAAACCAAACTCCTTAATTTCACTACTTCTGCACCTAAAGAAAATGATGAAGCCCTGGTAATCATTGATAAGCTTTCTCATGCAGAAGAATTATGTACGAATTTGCAGAAAGAACTTCAAGAAAAAAATCAAAAAATTAATCAACTGACAAACGAAACTGTTTTAGCTAGAGAAAAAGTGAAGAATAACAATGACCGTCTTATAGATTCCCAAACAAACCAACAAAAGCTGATAGAAGCACATGACAAGAACGAATCACATGCGAAGAAAAAGTATGATGGGCTTTTAAAAAAATACTCGCAAATGAAAGAAGTTTATCAAAACACATTTGATGAATTAGAATCTCTGAAGTCGAAGCAGCTTATAGTAGGCTAATGAGATAGGCATTGATTAGCTAAAAAAATGCTAAAATCCACCCCGGGTTTGCCCTTTCAGGACTGCACCCGGGGAGAGACCACAACCGCTCCTCTGGAGCGCCAGGCACATTGCTGACTGCACAGACGCCTAGTAAATCTACTCTTCCACCTGCTTTTCGCGCATGAACACATGTGCTTCTGCAGCAAAGTTAAAAAAGAAAATTACCGCCGGAGATAACATTACAGCAAAAGGTATCATAATAAAAAAGGAGTGCACAATTGTATAAACTGGGCTTTCACAAACTTCACACATCGATTCAGTAATAAAGGCCGCCGTGAGCAAAAGGATGGCACAAAAGATTAATGGCAAGACTGCGACGAGGCCAAGCACAATATTGCAAAAGACATCTCCTTTAAGGCGCAGCGTCAAAAGTTGAGCCGACTGAATCCTGTTTACTCCTTTCAAAGCGACAAGAGGTGTGACAAAATACAGCACTAACAATGCAAAAAGACATAGCAAAAGAGAGCTCAAGTTTAATAGAAATGGAGCAAAAGCTAAAATCGCCATAAAAAATTTGCCTACCCCCGGAATCTCTTTTAACAAAATAAAAATTCCAAGCGTCATCCAAACCAAAAGATAACTAAGGATGATTGGTATAGCGAAATAAGAGGCTCCGATGATCACTTCCCACGAATTAAGCAACACGTCTCGATATTTAATCGCTTTGTTCTTCACCTCATCGTGATAAATGCGCGTCAACCATATCCCCGCAGACAACAATATTCCGGAGCATAGAAAAACTGGAATAAATGTAAGACTCAGCATGATCCAATTGCCAGCATGTATTGCCAAGCCTCTAAAAAAAACAATAAGTAGCCCACAAAGAGCAAGGATGATCGACACCATCGCAAGCTTTTTTTTCGAAAACGTTAAAATAAGAGCCCGATTGAATATTCGCTGGATATCTGATAATTGCATGAATTACTCATCTTTACTTTTAAAAATATATTTCGGACGCACAATAGGCGTCCCCTTTCCACCTCGAGCTTCACAACGTTCATAAACGATCTGCCTCGCAATACCAACAACTCGGGACATTCCAAACAGCAAGGTAAAATATTCAGAATAATTAAATCCTGCAGCCGAAAGGAGAGCCCCTGATATTGCATCTACATTAGGATATGGATTCGAAATTTTAGGATTTTCCTTTAAAACTTTCGGTCCTGCAACTCGTAATAAGAACGCAATCTTGCATATTGGATCTTCAGGATACATCTCTTCCGCAACTTTGTAAAGTACTGTTGCACGCGGATCTTCCACACGCAAAACTGCATGTCCAAATCCAAAAACAAGTTGTTGATTTGCTAGACGTTCACGCAATAATTTTTCAACCTGTTCTAAAGTTGCATCCGGACCAAGTTGTTTTAACACCTCTTCAGTAAATTCTAAACAATCCTGATTAGCTTTACCATGACGAGGGCCTGCCAAAGCGCACATTGAACCTGAGATGGACCCATACATGTCTTCTAAACCAGAAGCAATTGCTTTTCCGACAAACGTCGATAGATTTCCCCCACCATGGTCATAGTGTAGAATGTTGAATAATTTAAAGATCGTGGTTAATTGATCGCGATCAACATTTGGAATATTCAGCATGTGTACAAAATTTTCGATGTACCCCAAAGTTGGTTCTGAATTTTTCGTTCCTTCCCACCCAGCATGGTAATTAATGACTGTGGTTACAATTTCCGGAATTTTAGCTACTAAATCCAGGTAATCTTCTTGGTAGTCATTTTTCCCTTCTATCATGCCTGTAATCAACAATGCAGCACAAAAAAGCTTCATAGGGTGGCCCGTTCGTGGTAAACGGCGAATCGCTTCGAGGGTCTCTTCTGAGCATTTACTTCGCTTATAAAGCTCTTGGCTAAAAACCTGGACCTCTTTTTTGCTACCTTCTTTACCCGTATTCAGCAAATAAATGACCTGTTCCGGCTCCCACTCAGCAAGTTCATCCACAGGTCGTCCTGCATAAAACAGCCCTTTTTGAGGGTCTACAGAGGATGTTGTGCAATAACCCACCGGAAATCCGCGCATGCCGGTTTCTAATTCATCTTTAGTAATCGTAAAAAGTACTTCTGACATTTTTGCCTCCTAAACTGTCATCAAATCTGAAACAAGCTCACGTTCTTCCACAAGTTCTTTTTCGGATGATTTAATCCGATCTCGTAAGAAATCATTCCACTCTACACCTTTAACTATTTCAAAGCTGCCATCCCCATTGGAGCGGCACGGAAAAGAAAAAATTAGATTTTCATCGATGCCATAAGAGTTACCGGCGGAATAGACTCCGGAAGAAAACCATTCTCCGGCTGGAGTCGCGACATACAGTGATTTAATCGCATCGATTGCGGCATTCGCAGCAGATGCTGCTGAAGAACTCCCTCTAGCAGCAATGATAGCAGCTCCCCTTTTTTGGACATTGCTAATAAACTCATTTTCGAGCCAATGCTTATCTTTAATTACATCTGTAACAGACTGACCATCAATGTGAGCGTGAATAAAGTCTGGAACCTGAGTCGCAGAATGATTCCCCCACACTACTAGGGACGTTACGGAATTAAGATCGACATTTGCTTTTTTTGCTAATTGACTCACAGCTCTATTTTGATCTAAACGCATCATGGCGTGAAAATTTTTCTTTGGAATTCCTGGAGCATTCTTCATTAAAATAAGACAATTAGTATTAGCTGGATTTCCAACCACTAAAATTTTTACATCTTTACTAGCTACAGCATTTAATGCTTTCCCTTGTTCAGTAAAAATTTTCCCATTTTCACTTAGAAGATCGCCTCTTTCCATGCCTGCAGAACGGGGCTTAGCGCCGACCAACAGAGCAATGTCTACATCTTTGAAAACTTGTTTTGGATCGCTTCCGATATGTATTTCCTTTAACAAGGGAAATGCACAATCCTCAAGTTCCATGACAACGCCCTCTAAGGCTTTCATAGCCACAGGCAATTCTAAAATATGCAAAGCAATAGGTTGATCCTTTCCCAGCATATCTCCTGCAACAATACGAAATAACAATTGATAAGCGATCTGTCCTGCTCCACCGGTCACGGCAATGCGTTTTAATGGTTTGCTCATTCTCCCTCCAAGTTACTAGTCATCGGTCATTGGCACATAGGCATAAAAATGGGCCCCTCCCCATTTTTAAGCCGATGCCAATGACCGATGAATAGCAAGTAAAAAATTTTGGCTAAAAAAACTCTGCTAAGATCATGGTAGCTGGCTTAAAAATGGGGTAGGGGCCCCTTTTAAGGTTGGTATAATTAGCACTTTCTCAATATATACTCTTTTTTGCATTGTACGATCGGACCTGATATTCGGCAAGTTGAAGTTTTTGTTGAAATAATATCCTTAGAGTTGTATAATAAAAGATTAATTCTCTATATACCATGCCTAGTTATGCTTTTACTTTGGACTGCGCACGGTAATGAGATAACCAAATGTAGACAAATAAGGAGTTTAATTTTATGCCTAAATTAATATTTGACCACAATGATGATGAAATTGAACTTCCGGAAGATAGCCCCATATCTGAAGCTTGTGAAGAGGCTGGAGTTCCTTTCGCATGTACTGAAGGTGTTTGCGGAACTTGCGTTATCGAAATTAAAGAAGGCAAAGAAAATCTGTCACCTCCGACTCAAGAAGAAGAAGATTTTCTAGGCGAAGGCTGTTGCGATG
>JACDDG010000034.1:9704-12010 GCA_013817115.1 Parachlamydiaceae bacterium
GGCTTGCTTGCCAATGCAGAATTAGAAATGGAAATATCCGCATTTCTTTTTAAGGAAATGTAAGTTATAGTGCTTTTCATACGACTTCGCACCTAAAAACTGCGCTAAAGCTTCTGCGGTTGAACGATCGAAAGTGGCCCCATATTACACTATAGGGTCACTTTCGATCGTTGATCCGCGGGCTTTGGTCGCAGTTTTTACGTACAAAGTCAAATGAAAAGCACTATAGTCTTTAAAATGTAACGTATAAACTAAGGATAGATATGACAACATCAGAACAAAAGAGCGAGCAAAAAATCTCGCGTGATATGACTATCGAGTCAATATTAACTATGTTTCCTCATAAAGCTCAGCGCATTTCTCACGAAATTACTAGCGCGGGATTACATTGCGTCGGTTGCCACGCAGCAACTTGGGAGACATTAGAAGCCGGTATGCTAGGCCATGGTATGTCAGAAGACTCTATCGATAGATTAGTTGGAAAACTTAATGCAATTCTTCAAGCAGAATCCGATCCAAGCACAATTTCTTTAACTCCACGTGCTGCAAAGAAATTCATGGAAATTTTGGCTGAAGAAGGGAAGCAAGGCTGGGGAATGCGTTTCGAAGAACGTATGGCAGGCTGCAGTGGTTTCGAATATGTTTTAGACTATTCTGAAAAAGCCAATGAAGACGATCAAGTTTTTGAATCACATGGTATTCAGATTCATGTTGAAAAAAAGACTGTTCCTCAGAAATTAGGTACAGAGATCGATTTCGTTGAAGGACTGAATGGTGCTGGATTTAAGATCAGCAATCCAAACCAAAAATCTTCTTGCGGATGCGGAAATTCTCATAACTACTAAAATATGTAGAGTGCATGTGCATTAATAAGCGTTAAGAATACAGCATAAGCCCTTTTTTCTTTAATCTTAGTTCGCGAAAGGCTAATAAGGTGAAAGAAAAAAGGGCTTTTGCTGCTTTTTTGTTATATACTTTTAACTGCAAATTTATATGGCCAAAAATTCTTAGTGGAAAAATTAAATTCACCGAATTTTAAATAGCTAATAATTTATATTAAACTTTTCTGCAACATTAACAGATGCTATATTGGTTATTTCCTCTTTCTTCAATAAACTTTTTTAATTGGTCGTAAGATTGTTTATCTACATTTCCATTTTTTATGAGATATGTGGGCGGTTGAATAAATCGAAAACCTCCATCTGTCCATGAAGCCATATCAGTATATCTTTTGAAAAAAGTTTGACACCCGGAATTTAAATATTCAAGTTTAATAACCACATTTGAACGGGCTCGGATGGAGAAAAATTCACGACCATGACAATCCTTGCCTCTCATTATAGGCGCAGACATTTCTTTATCTTTAATAAAATCGATATAACCAGTACTTCCTGTCCTATTTCCGATATCTAATATAGGCAATTTTTCAAAATTTCTTCTACCGCCAAATAAATTTTTAATTTTGTCCTCAACTAAAACAATTTCATATTCTTTTTCAATTATTTTGTGTGATAACATAATTAATTTTTCATCTTTAGTTAAAGTAGCGAGATTTGTTATACTCAGCCTTTTTTCAATCTGTAAGTTCGAAATTTTTATTCTATAAACTGATTGTTTTTTTTCTTCAGTCGCTACAGATGGAAATAATCTTATAAATAAAGCCTTGATTTTCAAAATTACACATATTTTCCAGCTAAGTAATGATACGAAAAATCCGAACCAACTTGCAGTTAACTGTTTTAAAGGGGTATTCTTTTTCTCGATTTTATTTTGGATTTTTCGGAGGTTATTTTTTTCGAACTCTATTCGATCTTGGATATCTAAAACCGACTCCCACGATTTCTTCATTTTTAAATCTTTCTCTTCAAATAATGCGTCGTTGTCTAAATTTTTTCGAAATTCTTTTGAAACAAGCCTGAGATTTGTGAGCTCTTTATGTTCAAAATTGGGGAAAATTTCTTTTACAAAAATATCATTTGGTATTAAACTAAAAGTATTCTCTCGTATTACACTAAGGTTATTCATGTTACTTCGTCCTTTTTTGGTTGATTGTAAGCTACTTACTTATATTACTTAATCACAAAATCTATGACCGCAAAATCCCGTTGGATTTTGATTCGGCCTATCTCGCAACGTTTCACGAGAGTTTATAACTATCTCATAAGTGTAAATTACTTGTAAACAAAAATGTTTCAAAATGTACGCGCAATCAGCAATTGTGGGCGAATAGAAAAGAGGGCCCAAAAGCGAGAGAAAATCATATAAAAGAGAATTAAAAAAAAGATTATTCCCAAGTGCCCTTAAAA
>JACDDG010000035.1 GCA_013817115.1 Parachlamydiaceae bacterium
ATGGAGCGGCATCTACTCCACTGCCTGCAACCCATTGCCAGTTAAAAGCATTTAGGGCAAGGTCTCCATCCACAAGGTGGTCCCAAAACCACTCATCGCCTTCTTTCCAGTGGAGAGACAAACCCTTGGTTAACAAGGAAGCTACTACCATACGAGCTCTGTTGTGCATCCATCCTGTGGCTTTCAATTGCCGCATGCCCGCATCAACTACCGGAAATCCTGTTTGGCCTTGTTGCCAGCGTTTGAGGCCTTCAGGATCATACTTCCAGGGGAAATTATCAAATTTTGGTTGAAAATTACTAGAGGGAAGTTGAGGGAAATGGTGTAAAAGGTGATAGGAAAACTCTCTGAAACCAATCTCGTTAAGATAAGTATCTACAGAAACCTGGGTGATTTTTTGTTGATATTGATGGATTTGATGCCATATTTCTCTAACGCTAATTTCACCCCAATGCAGGTGAGGTGAAATGCCGGATGTTCCATCGAAATCCATTCGATCTCTGGCAGCCCTGTAATCTATAAGTTTAGTTTTTAAAAATTGGTCTAAAGTCTTTTGCGCATTGTTTTCTCCAGGAGTCCAGTAAGATTTAAGCTGTGGTGATTGTTCGGAATTGAGCAATTTCAAATCCGCAAGATCTTCAGCGTGTATTTTAGGCCCTGGAATCCAGTTAGGCACAGGAAGCGGTTTTTCCGGATGAAGTATTTTGAGGCATTTTTGCCAAAAAGGAGTGAAGATACGAAAAAATGAGGACTGAGCTGGTTGTATGCCCCACGGTTCCATTAATAGATTGCCTGCACCAACAGATGTTGTAATCGCTTGCTTCTGAAGATGGTACACTAAATCCCTATAAATAGTTCTTTGGCCGGGCTCAAAAGGCTGATTCCAAAAAACTGCATCAGCTCCGGTAGTTTTACTGAGTTTGTCGATAGCTTGCTGAAGATCCCCAGAGAGCAACGTCAAATGCTGGTCCTTTTTAGCTAAAGATTCACCTAATGATTCCAGGCTATGGTGAAGCCACCATTTATGAGCATTACCTAAAGGTCGTAAATTTTTGGAATGAGCATTATAAACGTATACTGTCACTAGAGGTTTTCCGGTTAAAGCTGCGTTGTAAAGAGCTGGGTTGTCATGCAAACGCAGATCTCGATCAAAAATGACTATCGCCGGTTTTTTATTCATGGGGAAATCTCCAGTAATTATAAAAAAAAATTGAAATAAGATGCCGACCTTTTGGAACATCCTTGGACTTCAATACAGCTAATCGTCGATTTTTTCACACTAATGACTGAAGATTGTGGATAAGGGTCGTGAAAAAAGAATGTATTTTCTGCAAATAGAAGTAAATGATTTTTTAGAGGGCTTTTAAAGAGGTTAAATAAGCCTCTGGTAAGAATTTTTTTTTATGATTTCATTATACCGAAGAGCGTTTCAATTTTGGTTTTTGGCAAAGAGAAAGCTACCGGAATTAAGCGAGCAAAAACGCCCATATTAAAATATTGGGTCGTTTTGATCAATTAATCCCAGCGCTTTTTCAAAGCCAAAAACCCAAAATTTAAATGCTCTTCCCTATAAGTCAAGTACATTTTATTGTTTTGTGATATTCGTTTACAGGAAATACGTATTTGATTAATTTAATAAAAAAATTGCTCTGCAAATAAGTTGTAAAAGGGGTTAAGATGACCTTGCCAGTGACACCATACTTTAATATTCCAAGATTTTTGATAAATCAAAATTTTCAATGTCCAATATGTCATAAAACTGTTAACAATGATTTTGGTAGGTCGTGGGTTGCCCACCTTGGTATTGTGAGTCTACTTGATCATCCTGTTCACAAAATTTGTGCAATTCAGGAAGTGTTAATTTCTAAATATTGTCATTATGGGGATGTTACTTTAGATTTCAGCAACATTCTTTCAACTAAAGAAAAAATTGGTATCGCACTAGTAAAAAATATTAATCCAATAAATTTCACATTGGCTGCAGCTGAATTAGGAGCAGTAGTTATTGGAATGGGCGCTGTAGTAGCACTGGCAGGAGCTGTGGCTGTATCTGGACCAAAGGCAATTCGATTAGTTATCGAAGTATCGGGATTGGATGAAGCATTTAATTTAGTGGTAGCCACGGTCGCTGTAGTTTTCCTTATTACGGTTGTTCTCTCAGAAGTTGGGCATTATTTAATTGATGTTTGAAATCACAAATTAAAATAAATTCACTTTTAAGGCATCGCCTATTTGCATCAAGCAAAAGTGAAGGGTTTATACCGAAGTGCGTCCAAATGTTGGATTTTTGGCTTTGAAAAAGCCCCGGGATTAAGCGATCAAAAACGACCCAATATTATAATATGGGGCTGTTTTTGATCGCTTAATCACGGCAGCTTTCTTTTTGCCAAAAACCAACATTTGAACGCACTTCGGTATACTGTGTTTGGGGGCTTTTTTGCGCCCTACCTGCCGGTAGGGGCGCAAGAAAGCCCCATAAGAATGTACCCACAGAATGTACCCACAATTTTCAGCCCTCCTTTTTTAATTAACGGGTCATTTTTATTTTGCGCAAAAGGATCATTTTCATTATGCGCTTACACAAATCAAATAAACCTCATTGACTTTTTGTTAAATTCTGTGGTATAACTGCAATAATATAATTCAATTTTGTCGGTCGTATATCTACTTTATCCACTATACCGAAGAGCGTTCAATTTTTGGATTTTTGGCTTTGAGAAAGCCCCGGGATTAAGAGATCAAAACGACCAATATTATAATATGGGGTCGTTTTTGATCGCTTAATCCCGAGATCTTTCTCTTTGCAAAAACCAAAATTTAAACGCTCTTCGGTATAAATACAAAAATTTAAATTTTATGCAAAATCAGAGTACTCTCCTTAGCAGCACCCAAAATCCTCGTGTGAAACAGACTATAGATCTAAGAGTTCGTTCTGAGCGCGATGCTAGTGGTCTTTTTATTATTGAAGGATATCGTGAGCTTTTACGCGCTCTAGAGGGAGGGCAAAAAATTGAAGAGCTCTTTTATTGCTCTTCCCTATTCTTAGGTGTTAATGAGGGTGCATTGATAGCGCGTTTACAGCAAACCGGAGCTCGCCTTTTTGAGTGCAATGAAAAAGTTTTCCATAAACTATCTTATCGTGATCGACCAGATGGATTAATTGGGGTAGCTCAACAACGCCACTTGCTTTTGGATGATTTAGAAAAAAAGATTGCGGCTAAACTAAATCCATTTTTGATCGTTGCTGAAGCTATTGAAAAACCGGGCAATCTAGGGACTATCTTGCGTTCTTCTGACGCGGTTGGTGTTGACGGAGTCCTTATTTGTGATCGCTGCACAGATGTGTTTAATCCAAATGTTGTCCGGGCAAGCGTAGGAACATTATTTACCGTTCCGGTGATTGAATCCGGAGGCAAGGAGGCTTTGGCCTGGTTAAAAAAAAATAAAATCCAAATTTTAGCAGCCACACCCCATGCTAAAGTAGAATATACCGATGTGGATATGTGTGGGCCTCTAGCAATTGCTGTCGGTACCGAGCAACTTGGACTTTCTAAACTCTGGATGGACGAAGCTGACCTGCAAGTGCGCATTCCAATGTTGGGTGTAGCAGATTCCCTTAATGTTGCTATGGCAACGACACTTTTGCTGTACGAAGCTTTGCGTCAGCGTAATTTACAAAAGGCTGGACGTTCAAATGGTTGAAGTTTTATTTGTCGATAATCATATATTGGTGGTTAATAAGCCAGCAGGCATTGCTACACAGCCGAGTCCAACTTCTGATGAAAGCCTTGAGCAGCTTTGCAAAGATTGGATCAAGAAAGAGTATCAAAAGCCAGGAAATGTTTTTTTACACGCTTTACATAGGCTCGATAAACCTGTTTCAGGAATTGTGTTATTTGCGCGTACAAGCAAGGCTTTAAGTCGCTTAAACGAATCAATGCGCGAAAAAAAAATGCAGAAAGTATACATCGCAAAGGTCGAAGGTAAATTGCAGCCTATGCAGGGTACTTTGGAGCATTATCTGATCCATGGGGATCACATTGCGCATCTTACTTCATCTTCAGCTCCAGGAGCAAAACGTGCTGTTTTACATTATATTGTTAAAGAGCACCGTGCTGGCGTTTCGGTTGTTGAAATCGCTTTAGAAACTGGGCGTTATCATCAGATTCGTGCTCAAATGTCTGCTGTTGGGCATCCTGTTGTCGGGGACCGCAAGTACGGCAGCTCTTCAGCATCAAATGGGATTTCAATTGAACTGCAGCATGCGCGCTTTTCATTTCCTCATCCTATCACCCATGAACAACTTACTTTTAGTGTTGAGAAATAATGTGGAAGAATATGTTCTTTTAGACCTAGAAAGTAGTGTCTGTAGCAACTATAAACGAAGAGCCTTATTTAGGGTTTTACTCGGCACTTTGCTATGGTTTAGCGGAAATTATTATTTTGATATTCCTTTATTAAGTTTTTTAGGATTTTTAGTATATATTACAGCATTTGTATTGATAGCTACTGGCTTTAACCGTTATCGCAAATTATATGCTCTTGCGAAGAATCCTCATTCTATTATTTTAACTGACTTTGATTTAATATTTTTCTATAAAGGGTTCTTGTCTTTTAGAGTTCCCTTATCGATAATTAATACTATTGGTTATGGGAGTCAAGTGAATGTTTACGGCATATACTTTAAAATAGAAAAGGAAACCTCAACAAGGATTATAGTAAATGGCATTTTAGGTTTAAGCTACTTGAAGAAAGTTGTGGTAAATGCGGGTGTTTTTTTTCCTCATTTTTCAAAAAAAACCTATATGCTTTTGAAGAAAGAGTTGCTAAAAATACAAGAAATGCATGACATAAAAAAAGCTAAAAAAGCTAAAAAAATAAACACTAAGCAATCGAAGAAAAGATAATTTCACATTTAAATTCATTCTATGTAATATGCCTTTTAAAAACTAAGCAACCTGGGGTGAAGAGTGGATTACAGAAAATATTCTTAAGAATGCCTCTTCCTCTTTCTAGAGGACCTTAGATAGATTTTAATGGCTTATCTTAAAGCCAACATAGGATTTTGAAGCAGATGCATACTCTGTATCAATAGATGTGATTCGGTGCGAGACTTTAAGCTGTGCCAAAAGCGTCTCCAATTCTTTACGATCGCCCTGAACAAAGATCTCTACTGTGCCCTCTGGGCAATTTCTCACAATGCCCTCAAGCTTGAGTTGCTGGGCATAATGCATGGCTGTAGCTCTAAATCCAACACCTTGAACATCCCCATGGATGATCGCATGTAATTCTACTCGTTTATTATCCTTATCCATTACACTCCGCACATTCATCAGAAACTTCCACTTCAGGCGAAGCTTCTGTAGCTTCAGGAATATGAAAATCTAAGATCAAATTTTTTACAATTTCAAGGTTTTCAGCTTTGCTAATTTTTTCTCTAAAGGAACGCGAAGCTGCACATTTTTTAAAGTACCAGCAGCCAACTCTGCGCATATCGATAGCAACTTTTTTCGGAGTCTGGTAGCCGATTGTGTGAAGAAAATGATTGTAAAGAGCTTGTCGATTGTGTTCAAAAGAGCGTTCAATGGGGGGTTCTCCCGACAAAAGCCGAATAATATCTTCGACGATCCATGGTTGACCCAATGTTCCTCGTGAAACCAAGACAGCATCGCATCCAGTGTATTCAAACATGCGTAAGGCACTGTCAGCATCGAAAATATCGCCATTGCCGATAACTTTTATGGATTTAGCAACCTCTACGCAGGCTTTAATATAATCCCAATTAGCAGGGCCTTTGTATGCTTGCATACGCGTTCTACCGTGTATGCAAATTGCGTCAGCTCCGGCAGCTTCAGCAATTTTTGTGATCTCAGGAGCGTTAATTGATTTTTCATCCCACCCGGCTCTGATTTTTACCGTAACAGGAATTTTGACCGCCGCTTTTATATTACAAATGAGTTCGCCAATCAATTGAGGGTTCTTGAGCAGCCCTGAGCCACTTCCATCCTTTGTGATTTTGTCAACAGGGCATCCACAATTTAAATCTATAGTGTCAAAGCCAAGATCTTGAAGAATGCGAGCCGCATCGCCTGCAATTTTTGGATTGCTTCCACAGAGTTGTCCACCAATGGGGTGCATACTTCTATCGTAGTCTAGGATGTGAAAAGTTCCACGATCGTGACGAATCAGGGCATCCATTTTGACCATTTCGCAGAAGATCAGTCCCGGTCTATAGCTGGAAGACATCTTGCGAAAAGGGAAATCGGAACATCCTGCTAATGGAGCATAGAAAATGTTGTTCGGGAGTTCGATATTCCCTAGTTGAAATGGCGTAGTGAGATATTTTTTTTTATTCATAATCATATAAGTTTTGAGGCCATGATTAGTACGCCCTTTTCAATGATTTGTAAGATGAAAATGGCAACAATGGGGCTAAGATCCAGCATCCCAAGAGGAGGAATAATACTTCTAAAAAAGTTCAGATAAGGGTCCGTGTAAAAAGCGATAAATTGCATGAATCTAGATTGGCTGAAATTGGGGAACCATGACCCAAAAATGCGTACCATGATCATTAGCATGTAGACAAAAAAAATATTGTGAATCATGTGAAGAATAAGCATTTTGAAATCTATTAATAGTGAAGGAGTTGCATTCTCCTTCTGTGGTAAATATTTGCCCCTGATCGATTTGCTTTTTAAGATTGCTTTTGGAGGCCTAGAAAGTGAAAAGCTTTTTTAGTAAGGGAACTATAAAAATACTATCATTTTTCGTTTTATTTTTCCAGATGTTTAATATGAACGCACAGTACTGCGTACTAATAAACTTCACAGTTTTGCCAGATCTTCCGCAGAAAAATTATCAAAAAAATGCATCATTTTAGGTATTAGTTCTTCTTTTGCCGCTGCCAGATCCTTAAAAGGAGTCCATCCTTTCTGAAACGAAATGGCAACAAGATTTCTTCCTTTAATAGATAAAAGGGCTCCTATATAATCCTCAGATTGCTCTCCTGTAGCCAAGTTGCGAAATCTCATTGAAGTTGCTCCTTTCAATATCACGATGTGATAATTCCAGCCATCTTTTGCAATGATTTCTTCACTAGCGATTTCAAGGACATCGGCCCCTTCTCTCATAAATCTAGGGCTAATTGCTTTGTGGTAAAAAAATTCTAGAAATCCTTTTTGACAATCAGCATCCAAGCAAAGATTTATAAAAGCTTTATCGTCTTCAATAGGGAAAACATCATATCTAATGGCGGGACCACCAACAGTGGATTCGAAAATGATTGTGCGAAGTGAATCACTTTGTCTTTCGATTATTTTAATAGAAGGGTAATGCAGTGATTCTGCGATAACACTGAAACTTTTATCTTCTGGGTAATAACGTCCATCGACAATGGAGCCAGAAATTTTTTCAGGAGGTATTGTGGGTGAATCCAATTTGCTTGAATTACAGCTACAAAGAAAGTAGCAAAAGGTGAGTAAAGGTAGTAATAATTTCATAATAAAACTTGGTAATAGCATTTACGTTAATGTTATTTATACAGAATTGTGAATAAAAAGTCTATTGCTAAAAAAAAATAGGGGGGAGGGGAACGTCATTCCAATTATGCGTTTCATATAATATTATTTAAAAAAAGTTTATACAACTAAAAACATTGTCCAGAAATCTTTTTGTGGCTCATAGTAAGCAATAGCGCATCTATGGGTATGATATATGCTGTTGTTGTCCCCTGGAAGAGGGACGTCTTTTTTTGCTGCCTTAAAGCTATCCTGGCACTACTTTTGCAAGAAAATGACACAAACTTTTTATAATAAGAATTATGGGAGCATTAAAAAGAGGTTCCTCTGCCAGGGAACAAAACCTTTTCATGATATACCCATAGCTGCGTTATCGCTTGCTATGGGCTACAAAAAGATTTTTATGTTTTAAGCTGGATAAATTTGCAAAAATAAATTAAGTGAAAAGCATAAACGAAATGACTTGTTAAAGTTTATTGTGATTTTGAATAGCCTTAACTCTCATTGCTAAAATTAATTTCACTTCCATCGTTGATTTCCCCACCAATTTGGAATTAAATTTTCTAATGTAATAGATTGGTTTTGTTTAAAATCTAATAAAATTTCCATGTTTCTATTGTTGAAATCTAGCTGCATTAAACATTCACGACAAGCTCCGCAAGGCGGAACTATATTATTGCTAAAATCTATGCAAAGAAGTTTTAAGATTTGATTTTCACCATTGGTTATCATATTTGCAATTGCGTTTCTTTCAGCGCACATTCCTAAAGTACAAGCTGTGTCAATACAGATTCCAGAAAAGATATTTCCTTTATTAGTTAACAAGGCACAAGCTACAGAGCCTGCGTTGACAAATGGCGAGATTTGACGAGGTAATAAAATGTTCTGAGCACTATCATACATTCGAGTCCACGTGTTTTTATCCATTTTCAATTTTCCTCACTTTATGGCAGCTAAATTCTTGAGTTAAATCTTTGAGGGCATGTAGAGCGCATTACAATGACGTGTTAGAATTGTTCTTGGGCAATCGTGACCGCAATAGTGTTACCCAATGTGGTTTGTCATGGCCATATTTTTTAATTGGCTTTGTGCATGCGCGAAGCCTTAATTTTGCTTTTGAGTCTGTGGAAGCTCGCCAATATCGCGCAAGCCAAAATGTAGAAGAAATTCCTTTGTGGTCCCGTATAACATAGGGCGACCCGGAGCTTCTAATTTGCCTAAGGGTTCGATAAGCTGGCGATCCAATAAATTTTGCATGGTACCCGAACAGTCAACACCACGGATTGCATCAATCTGTGGACGTGTTATGGGTTGTTTGTAAGCAATGATGGCAAGTACTTCTGTAGCCGCTGGAGAAAGCTTTTCAGATCTTTTATTTCGGTGCATCAGATCGATATAAGGTGCAAACTCTTCGCATGTGCGCAAAATATACCCTTGGGCAATCTCTTCAAGGCGAAAAGAATGCTGTTGGGCGATGTAGTCATATTGTAATTCTTGCAATATTTCCCGCAAAATTCGAGGTCGCAAAGGTGCCAACGCATCGGTGACTTCGCGGATTTTGTTGAAAGGGAGTGGAGCGCTGCTTGAAAACAAAAGGGCTTCAATCAGGCCCTTTACCTGGGGCCTTAAAGCCTTTTCGTTTGATTGAATTTCTTCTGTAGGAGATTCGTTTTCTGAGGTAAAAAGAACATCCTCTTTAAGGTTAGGAAGAGGTTCGTAATTTTGTAGAGGCTCTAGAAGATTAATTTCTTTATTCATAGGCGCTTTAAAAATGGGGGTTTTATATACTGAGCGCGCGCAAAAACCTCAATTTATGCCCGTGCTCAATATAGAATGCGCTAACACGCACTCGAGAATACAAGCAACAGTGATAGCAAGGGACGATAGGGGCTTAAGTAACAATTGAAAGCCTTTGACTTTAGCGGTCTATGCTTCTTAGTAGTCCTTATCGTCCTCTATTGTCCCTTTTCGTTATACTTCTGCTAGTTCTTCTTCTTCAACGAGCGCTGCTGCAGCGGCAGCAGCTTTTTTGCTCATGGGGTTGAGGACTCTTTCCTTAGAAACTACCATGACTGCAGATTCAATTTCATCAAGCAGTTTGGTGTTTTTCTTTAGCTCTTCACGTGCCATGTCGCGACCTTGACCAAGTCGTCCGCCTTTATAACTGTACCACGCGCCTTTTTTGTCGATGATGTTGTATTCAACAGCTAGGTCGATGACAGTTCCGGTTCTGGAAATTCCTTCATTGAACAAAATGTCGAACTCAGCAATCTGAAACGGAGGCGCCATCTTGTTTTTGACGACTTTAACTTTGACGCGGTTACCAACATCGCTGGCATCTCCACTTCCTTTAATGCCACCAATACGACGAATGTCTAAGCGTACTGAAGCGTAGAATTTCAATGCTCGGCCACCCGGTGTTGTCTCAGGGCTGCCATACATGACTCCAATTTTTTCGCGGATTTGGTTAATGAAGATAGCGCACGTGTTGCTTTTAGATAGCGTTGAAGTTAGTTTTCTAAGAGCTTGAGACATTAATCGAGCTTGTAGGCCAACGAATTGATCCCCGATTTCGCCTTCGAGTTCTGATTTTGGCACGAGAGCGGCGACTGAGTCAATAACGATGACATCAATGGCATTAGAGCGTGCTAAAGCTTCGGCTATATTTAACGCTTCTTCTCCGCAATCAGGTTGGCAGATGAGCAAGTCATCGAGGTTGACTCCAATTTTTGCTGCATAACCAGGATCTAAAGCATGCTCAGCATCGATGTACGCAGCCACTCCTCCATTTTTTTGGGCATTAGCTACGATATGTAATGCTAATGTTGATTTCCCGGAAGATTCCGGTCCAAAAACTTCAACGACACGCCCCCTAGGGACTCCGCCGATTCCAAGAGCGACATCGAGTGTAAGAGCTCCGGTTTTGATTGTGCTGATCTCTTTGAAAGCAGATTGGCTGCCCAATGACATGATGGCACCTTCGCCAAATTGCTTCTTAATTTGGCTTAAAGCTTGTTCTAGTGCTTTTTTGCGTTCTAAATCTGGCTGCGACATAATGAACTCCTTTTAGACTTTTGCTAAGAACATCATACCCGAATTCGAATTCACAAGCTATGGAAGTTTTCCGCTGCGGGGAATTTGTTTTCTTTACAAAAATTGCAAAGATGGACTAAGCTGGGTTATCCTTTTACAAATCATTTACCCTTTAGGAGCCTACGGTGACAGATCTAGCAGAAAATTATATTGTACGTTTTATCAATATTGCAAAGAAGAAAGACGGCATGTTTGCCAATTATAAAGTTAAAGGAATGAAGGGTGGAACAACATTTAGCACGTCGATTTGTGTCGATTTAAATGCAGCAGATGTTGACCCGTCTCATACTTTAGAGAAAATTATTGAAGAGTGCGCTAACATGGCAGTACGTGAATTTAAGAAATCTGATCTTCAGTTTGAAGGGATGATTGCTAATTAATTCAATCTCGCTGTAAACTTGAGCCATTGTATCTGGGTGTAGCGCAGCTTGGCTAGCGCACTTGCCTGGGGGGCAAGGGGTCGCAGGTTCAAATCCTGTCACTCAGATTTTTTCTCTCAATCATATAAAGGCATTCTCTATGAGAATGCCTTTTGTGTTTTGAACGCTCTGCGGTATAAATAAAAAAGCATGAAGAAAATTGTTTCCATCAACTAATTTATAGAGAAAAATCCACTTAAGCTCATAGCACTAAGCAGTGAACACTTTTAATTTTAAAATAGAAAAATAGGAAGTCTTCAATGAAAACCATGAAAATAGAAAGAAATAGCCTGTGCCCCTGCAGAAGCGGTAAAAAATACAAAAAATGTTGCTCGATGTTGGAGCGTATAACTATTAAAATGGCCTCTGTACGTTCTGATATGCAAGAAGCTTGCGACAACGTCCTGGCCAAAATTGAAGCAGGTGGCTTATTGTGTGCTGAAGCGGAAGCTGAACATCTATATAACTTGTATCCAGACGACCATATGGTGAATTTTCTCCAGGGCGTTTGCTTCATCCAAAGAGAGCGTTATCAGGAGGCGATTTCTTTCTTTGAGGAGGCTATTCAAATTAATCCTTGGTTCTGCGAAGCCTATTTCAATTTAGCGAACTTATATCGCCAAGAAATAAAAATACCTCAATCTGTTGCCTCCTTTAGAAAAATTATTGAAATTGAAGGAGAACATGGAGATCTTGGGAAATTAGCCAAAAAAGAGCTCGATTACTTCGAACAAATGATCCGAAAAACCTCAGGACAAACTTTGGAAGAGTACCTCCATACATCCATACTTTTCGACAACGCTTTCGCATGCCTGAGAAGAGAAAGCCATCAAGCGGCAATTTCTCTTTTTCAACAAGTGTTAGCGTTGGATCCAAATCATGTACAGTCTTATGGCAATATTGCCTTAGCTCATAGCGCTCTTGGTGAACAAAAAATGGCTCTTCAATACTTGGAAAAGGCATTGCTGCTAGAC
>JACDDG010000398.1 GCA_013817115.1 Parachlamydiaceae bacterium
CTTCGGTATAAAATGATCATATTATCGGGAACCTAGGGACGCCTAGAATTTTGCCGCATCAAATATTTTGTCTTTTGCGAGCTTTTCTGAAAACGAGAAGTCATAGGTTTCAGGCCTGACATTCTGATATTTTGTCGTTTTTAGTGAATTCTTCAGGAGATTCTCCTCCGTATTCGACAGGATAGTTTTTGTGAGTAAAAATCCATTCGTCAACTTCTCTATCAAACCAGGGTGTGATGTGTCCAAATTCGTTATGGGCAATAGCTAAATGTTCTTTGATTTCTTTTCTGGCGGCCATGACCAACCTCTTTCTTTAAATTCTTGTTCGTGAAAAGTGAATCAGGCTAAGGAGAATATGTGCCAGATTATGTTATGCCAGAGTCAGAGCCATCGTCTGAGAAGAAGAAAAAGCTGAGGCAATGAGGAAATTTAATCGATAATTTTACAATCAGTTAGAGAGGTTCGTGAAGTTTCGACGTTTGCCTGCATAACTTGAGGAACCAGCTAAATATCGAAGTAGCAACGCATTCCCCGGAGTTATCTAGGAGTGCACAAAAATGGCCAAAAATATCATGTAAAGGCACATACAGAGAGCCTTTGAGCTCAATTGCGACGGCATGATTAGAAGGGTTTAATATTTTTAACTCTTCAATAGCCCCACTAGGCGATAGTTCCAATTTCCTGATCTTTTTGCCAAAGAAAAAGTAGTTTCTTTCTCATGAAGACGCGCAACCCGTCTTCCCGAGGCGTCGTAAATGTAAAGATATTGACCTGTAGGTGTATTTGCTTCGAGGAGACGATCTAACGCATCATAACGAGATGTATTGACTCCGTCAGATTTTCTGTTACCATTCGAATCATATTTATAGCGATGTTCACTATCTTTTAGCAAAGCGTTGCAAGCATTAAATTTACGAGTGTTTTCGTCATAAGACTTTGTATTTCCCTGCTAATCGTACTCAAAGCTGTGCTCTGCAACACCATTCTCTGACAGAATTTGATTTCGTGCGTCGCTTTCTTAAGATAAATGTGTTTTTTTTACGAAAATTTTTAGGCAGCACAAAGCCTAAAAATAGAAGGCAAAGAAATCAAGTGAAACATGCAACTTGCAACTCTTTTAAGGTCATAGCAATCAGTTTTAAACTTTTCTCTTATAGTTCTCTTCGGTGTCTTTTCAGCCCCACATACTTTTAAAAAAATGGGGGCTAGACAATGTGCATAGTTGCACATTGTTTAATGGACAAGTATCCACTATGCCAAACATGGCCTCGTCATAGTCCCGAAAATCTGATTTTTATACTTATTTTTTTGCTGCTAGTTAATCATTTAGCCTCTTCAGTAAATGCTGGGTGGAAATTGAGCCGAAAGTCTGGATAAAAGAGACTGCCCCAATTTAGCATTCGTGGTGATTGGAGAGGAAGCGATCAGCTTCTTCCGAATCTCACTGGAAACTTTCCGAAGAACATCATGAAGAATGGATTTTCATCCTCATTTCCATCTCATCGTAGCTGAAGGCATTATTTTCCGAGCAACTCAGAATTTGAATTATCTTCAAGTGGAACTTCCCAAATTTCACCAATCTTTAAAGCTCTAAAGCGCTCATTTTTCATTTGATGCTTCTGTTTAACCAGTTCAAGGTCTCTGGTAGGATCACCATACTCTTCATTTGAAAGTCGAAAAGTGCCAAAATGAATCCCCATTGTATAGGGTCCGCCAAGATCATAATGAGCACGCACAGCTTCTTCAGGATTCATGTGGGCATAATTCATGAACCAACGTGGCTCGTAAGCTCCAATAGGTAGCATAGCAAATCTAAAAGAACCAAATTTGTGAAGTATTTTGCGAAAGTGATCACCATTTCCATATCCTGAATCACCGGCGAAATAGATCTTTCCGGATGGAGTGCTAATGACAAAAGAGCCCCAAAGTGCTTTATCACGATCTGTGATAAACCGAGAAGACCAATGTTGAGCAGGTTCTAAATAAATTGAAATTTCTCCGATTCGTTTACTTTGGTGCCAGTCTAATGTGTGAACAATAATTTCAGGATAAGCGGATTGTATGATTAAGTCATTGCCAAGTGGGGCTATAATGACGGGCTGATCTCGATCCCAAATTTTTTTTAACGTAGGATTATCAAGATGATCATAGTGGTTATGTGAAATAAGGATTAAATCAATCTTCGGCAAATCTTCGAAACGAATACCTGGTTCTGTTACACGCTTGGGACCAATATTTTTGAAAATACTTGCTCTTTTAGACCAAATTGGATCGGTTAAAATGTTCATGTCGTGAGTTTGAATAAAAACTGTTGCATGTCCTACAAATGATACACGGAGTCCAGAGTCTTTAACGCATGCTGGAGGGCAATCCACCAAGCTGTTAACATGGGTAGGCCAAGGCTTTGGGTATGCATGAAGTCGCCAACGCAAAAAAGACCAAAAGGAATGATGGCGTTTTTGCCACGGGTTAAAAAACCGTTCACCATCAAAATGATCGCTTATAGGGCCTGTATAGTAGTGTTTCATTTTTTCATAATATTGTTCGTAGAAAATGATTTCAATAAGTAATCTTTGAAAGATCTAACAGCGGGATTTTTTCTATGTCCAAAATTTGTCGACAAACTCTATATCGCAAATAGTGGAGCCACAAGGCGATGAAGTTGGCTTAGAAGGTAAAAAGGCAGTGAAAGAAGTTTGTAGTCGATAGGATCGCCATTGATATCTTTTAAGCTGACGTCTGTTTTATACTTCGGTATAATTGGAAAATCGGAGTTAATGCGTACTGCAGTTGAAATATTCTTTAACCCTCATACTCGACTTTATGATTTCTCGTTATCCTGTCGCTGATCCCAGCATATCTATGAGC
>JACDDG010000399.1 GCA_013817115.1 Parachlamydiaceae bacterium
TGTCAATGGAAACCGGCCTGTAAGTTCACTTACAGGCTTTTATAACAGGAATATGGATATAAATAAAATTATTTTTTCGGAAAATTTCAATGAACCCCACCGGGGTTCACCGAAAGTTTACCATAATTTTCGTCAGAAAAGTTTTCCAATCTATCTGGATGAGTGAATATCAGGATGCTTGAAATGTTTTTTACTATAGTAATCAATGAGAGCTCTTACAAGCTTACAAGCATCATATTCGTACAAAATCTTAGCACCGGTATCCTTTTTTATAATTTTGACGATGCTCTCGATCTGCGATGTAATACCTCCTGACTCTAAAAGAGCGCCAATGAGATTCCCTTCGTCATATGCAATCGGGAATTCCCCTAGCGTGCCGGAATGTCCTCCTATAATAATTACGATATCCGAGCTACGAATATTCACAACTTCTCTCCCCATGAGTCCGCTTCCGGTAAATATGAGCGCATCATGATACTCCGTCGGGGAATGATATTTTTCAATATGTTCCTTTTCGCTTAGAGCAGGTGGTATTCCAATAACTAATCCCCCCATTTTTTTTGCACCTTTGGCTGCCTCAAGCGGATATCCTGGACAGACTCCTGTAATGGTAATGCAGTCATTTTCAGCTATTGCACATCCCAATTCATAGGCACTTTTTTTATGAATCTTTGGAAGCCTACCGGAAGCAGACCCCATTACGCCAATTTTTAATTTCATTTAACCCCTGTCTCTATTTAGAAAAAATAAAAATACCATCACACATTCGGATTGAATATATTTTTCTTAAAGATGTCAATTATTTCCTAAAAATGTAAAAATATTATCATTTCACAAAGGAGTTTACATGTTTTTTTCAACATTTTCAAAGTTATTGACAAGTTTCTTATTCCTTCTACCTTGCCTACAGCCTTATGCAGAAGAAAATTTTCTTATAATAAATGGAGTAACAGAAGAAGTTATCTTTGAAATGGGCACCAGCATCAACGAACAAATTAGCCCCTGCTCTAGCTTTAAAATCGCTTTAAGCCTGATGGGATTCGATGATGGAATTTTAAAAGATGAGAGCTCACCAATATGGGATTATCAAAAAGGGTATGATGATTTTCTTCCATCATGGAAAGGTCCATTAAGCCCCCAAACATGGATGAATTATTCTTGCATCTGGTACTCAAAGGTCTTAGCAAAAGAATTAGGAGCAGACAAAATCCTAAGTTATCTTGAATCATCAGAGTATGGTAATCAAGATATATCTGGGGGCTCGATTAAGCTTGGATCAGACAACACCCCTTCATGGGTTAATTCTTCTCTAAAAATTTCGGTTAAGGAACAAGTCGATTTTATTCAAAATATGATCCAAGGAAAACTGCTATTCTCAAATCATGCGATTCAAATGACAAAGAGTATACTTTTTAAAGAAGAATTGTCTGATGGATGGAAATTATTCGGAAAAACTGGATGGAGCGGTTCAGACATTACGCTTGATGGGGTAACCTTAGAGCATGGGTGGTTTGTAGGATGGATTGAAAAAGAACATGAGATGTATCCATTCGCGTATCTTATCCGTGAACCTAAATTAAATCTTGGACAAAGAATCCCAAGAGTTAAACAGCTTTTGATGGAATCTAACGTAATGTCCGCCAAATAGGAACATGCGTCAAAAATCTAAGCGTCCGTATGTCATCAATGTGCCCAGAGCTTCAAAGGAAGCGGCAGATATATAGCCCATAGCGTAGCCCCAGAGGGTAGGGTGTAGAATTAAGGCTTTTATTTTTGAGGAAATCCGAGGCAAAGGTTGCCCTAATTTTGCAAAAGGTAAGGGATGCCGCCAAAAATGCCTTCCAGCCTGAAGGGATGACTTATATAAGCATAGGGCATCGTTCTAGGTGCATGCGTGAGGTGCTTGCAGGCTGTAGGCCTGCCTTATAGTAAGCACTGTAGGTGCGATTTACTGAATCTTTAATGCGCAAAAAAACAGTTTAAACGTATACGCTTGAAGCGCACCTACAGTGCTTACTATAAGGCAGGCCTGCAGCCTGCAAGGGCCGCACACACACATCCTAGGGCGATGCCTAGGCTTTTATAAGTCAACCCTTCAGGCTGGAAGGCATTTCTGACGGCATCCCTTATCTTTCACAAACTAGGACAAAATTTGCCGCCGCGAAACTCTGACTACTTTTTACCTTTAATTCTACACCTTACCCTGACACAAAAAAGACACCTTGAAACAATATCTTGTTATTTACGCCTTGCTGTGATCTGCACAAATTTTTCATCTGTAGAAGTAAAGATCACATCAAAACCACTAGACTCAAGTAAGGACTGAATTCCCTCACTTGTCCAATAGCAAAAGTAACGAGGATTCCCTAGTTTAACACTTGTCCATTCTTCACCTCCTCCCAATTTAACAGAAAATGCAAGAATACCTTTATCGACTAGGCTTGCATGTACTTTTGTGAGGACTTTTCCAAGTTCATCTGGTGTAAAATGTAAAAATACTGCGTTAGCAAAAATAAGATCATAGGAGGACTTAAAATCATCTGTTAAAATGTTAAAGCTGCAAGCTGCATGGCCTTTATTTTTTAAATAAGTAACGAATTCTAAAGTTGCGTCTGTTCTTTCTACTGAAAATCCACAAGACTCGATATATTGAGCATCCCTTCCGTGCGCAGATCCTATTTCTACGATATTTGCATTTGTGGGCAACAATTTCAAAAAGTTATCTATCCACTCCTGAACAATTCCATTAGTTTCTGATGGCGATCCAACTATATACTCGTTAATACCAAGTGCATATGCGTTAAGGGTCAAATCATTGGATGATATGTTATTCATAAACTTTTCCTTTGTTGGATTACAAT
>JACDDG010000036.1 GCA_013817115.1 Parachlamydiaceae bacterium
GCCCCGGGATTAAGCGATCAAAAACGACCCCATATTATAATATTGGGTCATTTGATCGCTTAATCGCGGGGCTTTCTCAAAGCCAAAAATCCAACATTTGGACGCACTTCGGCATAAAATTCTGACTTGTTGTTGGTTCTACAGTTTCTGCCGGGTAATTTTGTATTAATTCAAAAGAAAAATAGTCATGCCAATTTCTGCGTAGTCAATTTTTTCCCAATAAAAGACAACTAAATCAAAATTTTAAATCAAGTAGTAAACTCACTTGTTAGCAGAGTCTTCAGCAGTTTACACATGTAAACATGATCCAACAAGCTCCCAGTTTCTTCGATAGCGTGCATTTCTAGGATTGGAGCTCCAATGTCGACCGCAGGAATGCCTAATCGGGGAGCTGCAATGTTGCCAATTGTGCTGCCACAAAGAGTATCAGATCTTATGACAAAATTCTGGATAGGTACGCCAGAACGAATCCCAGCAAGTTGAATCCATGATGCAGATTTGGAGTCAGTCGCATAGCTTTGATTTGCATGATGTTTAATAACGGGACCCATTCCGAGAAGTGGTGAATGGTTGGCTTCATGTTTTCCTATATAATTTGGATGTCTCCCATGCGCTACATCCACAGAAATTAAGCTAGAATTGGCTTTTAACATAGCAATTTCTTGGGGTGACAATTCGGAATTATCGCAAATTCTATTCAATACACTTTCAAGAAAATTAGATCCTGCCCCTTTGTATGAATCAGATCCCACTTCTTCATGATCCCAACAAACAACCATTTTAATCTGAGTCTCTTCCGGTTGCTGAGATTCTAACAGGCTGAATAAACAGGCGTGCGCGCCAAGAAGATTATCCAGGCGTGGAGAAAAAATAAATTGGTCATTAACTATCTCTGGTAATTCAGTGGGTACAAAAAAAAGATCATGGCTCAGCAATTTAGAAAAAGGGATGATTTTTTTAAGCTCTGCTTCAAGATTAAATGGCTCCTCAGCTAGCAAACCACAAAGAACAGGCAAATGATCTTGAAAGTTAATTTCAATTTTATCCTTTTGGGTGCGTTCCAAACTAATTGCTACATAGGGAATTCTACCAACTGTTTTTCCAAGATCAATTAACGAAGTTTGGCATTTTCCAAATCCATCTAAATAAGTGATTTGGCCAGCAATTCCGAGCTTTCTGCCCATCCATGAGGGTGTAATAGGGCTACCATAGACTTCAGGAGAAAGTAGTATAGCGTTGTCCACAGCTTTTGTAGGCATTGGCTTTAGTTTTAACCCGGGGCTATCTGTGTGTGCTCCTAGGATGCAAACACTTCTCGGCTTAGAGATAGGCATGATAAGAGCGATAAATGAAGAAGAGTCTCTAGCAATAAAATATTTTTCCCCAGAAGTTATTTTCCACAGGCGATTTTCTCTTAATTCTGTAAATCCATTTTGTGCAACACACAATTCCACTGCGGAAGCGCCGGCATGGTAAGCTGTTGGGGAAGATTTTATAAATTTCAATAATTCTATGATTTCTTTTCTGTCAGAAAGATTGTTCTGATCTATATCTGTCATGGATTACCTTTTAAAGGGGCGTTTGTTTTATACAGAAGCGTTCAAATTTTGGGTTTTTGATCGCTTAATCGCGGGGCTTTCCCAAAGCCAAATCCAAAATTTGAATGCTCTTGGGTATAAGAGTAGCATATTATTTTTAAAGGGACAATAGGGGTAACAGAGTGACCAAGCAGTGTCGAGCAATATCTTTAACATTTTACGCTGAGCAGCTTATACCGAAGAGTGTTCCAATTTTTATAAAACATCTGCTTGGTTTTCTAGTTTTGCCATATTGACTTCTTCGTTCACGCGAACTTCCATGGTTTGGTTTACATAAAAAAGATTTTTTTGTTAGTTTCGTATTTCAAATTTGATTTATTATGTCGTCTTTTTATTTTCTCCTACTCCATCTTTTGTTAACTTATTTGCTTAAAATCAAGTTAGATACTATAATTAAAATAAAGGCGTATAAAAGTTATTTTTAACTAGCATAAATGTTTAAAATTTGCAAACCAAGGAATCTTTATGGTTAATTTCAATCAAGAAGGCTTAAATTTTAGTTATCAGCCTTTAAGGCAAGGTAAGGAGGAGAGAAGTCGTAAGAGCACTCAAAAGGCCACTATTTCTTACCAGATTTTAAATTCACAAGGAGAAGTGACGGAATCCGCACACACCAAAATCAATGAACTCTTTACTCTCGTCGACAAAATGCTCGTCAGCCAGGAGATCGGCACGGATAAAACCCATAATCATGACATGGTCGTTCAGCATTTGGAATCCGACTCATTCCTAATAAAAATTGATAACCAGACAGCTTTTAAGGTGGCCCTAAGCGACAAGCAAAGGGTCGAGGTAAGTGAGAGTCGCCAAGTCGCTCAACCCTTCTCCAAGCCACTGCCATTAGCATCTAATTTACTTGCCGGCATTGATGACAAAAAGCTAGCCTTTACTCAGGGAGACACCTTCATTTTACGAAGCGGCTTAGAAGGTGGAAGTACCATCAGCAATTTGCAATTTCTGATGCCCTCCATAGAATCCGATCCCTATTTGAAAGGCAATCTAGATCTCGCCCCTCTGCAAGAATGCTTGTTAAGAGAATTAAAGGAGAGGCCGACTTTTGACCCCAAAAGAAACGTGCATCAAATTTATTATAAAGAGATGAAAACATATGCTAAAAATTTGGCGCAGCAAGTTGAGGAATTGGAAGTGGGGAAAAAACTCATTTTATCCGGTGGCTGGGCAAGCTCCGGCTCCGGCCATGCGATGATCTATCTGATTGAAAAAACTGACAACAAAACCTATGCGTTCACTATCCTAAATACCGGTGCTGGATTAGAAAAATATCATAGTTCCCAGCGAGTAGGGTACAAAAGAAACTACCGCCCGGTACTTAGACTAACAGGTGTTGATGCGCAGCGATTAACTAAACCGGAAATTTTTGAATCACTGCTGGAACTTCAGATAAGCATCCAGCCGGGAGGATACTCTTGGGAGCACGATTCTAGCGATATTTATGAGCGCATTGTGCCTGCATTGCAAGGTCGAAGAGATCATGCTTATGAGAATAATTCGTTGTTAATCACCGCTCAACGTTCCGGGACATGTGCCTGGAAAGTGATAATGAAGCTCATTCAGGTACTGGTAAAAAGCGATTCCAAAAGCACCGAACCTTACAAAAAATTTGTTTTCGCCCTGCGCGGCGATAGTCTTAAAGCCTTCTATAACAGAATCGTCAATCGCGAACTTGAAATTACTGATGAGCGGTTGCAGCTATTAAAATTAAGTACTGAGAATTTTGCACGCTCTGCGAGCAAACAGCATCGCGAAGGACTTATCTCCCAATCTGAACTCTCTGGGATTAAAAATTTTACGAACATCATCTTAGACGACATCCATAAGTTTTTAGTATCTCCAAAAGCGATCTCCCCCCTTAACTTTAAGTTTAATAATTTCAGCGCGGGTCTACTGGCGGCAGAAATTTTTAATGAGCATACTCCCACATTAAGGGTGATCGAAGAGTGGAGTCGCGCTGCGACCGTCACTCAATTGCCAACTTATACAACATTGCCTGCAAATCCTAAAGAACTTAACGAACTTCTACAAAAAGTGGTCGTCACCTGTAAAGAACTCCAAAATCAACAATCCGCGCGCGTTTCATTGGATAAAGTAGTCGAACTTGTTAAGGCGATCCCTTTGAACGCGTTGGAATCCGAAGGTTATTGGGATCAGTTTTCTGCGCAAGCGACAGAAGAAGAGATCAAAAATACTATCGGCCTGGTCGATGAAATTAGTGGACTGTACTTTTCCGGCATCTCACTTATTCCTGAAACCGAACGCGGCACCCCCGACCAATATGCAGTGCAGATGATTCTACTGGCAGCGACGGACAAATTGGTCGATGCTCTCCCCGGTCCTTTTAAAAATAGGACTCGCTTAAGGCACATCGAAGGATTAGAAATCTGGAATAGAAACCCTTTCGCCATTGTTAACGACGGTCAATTAAGGGAGATACTTTCTCTGAGCCGTAAATTTTGTGTGAATAAATGTGATTTATTCGCATTTCCAACAGATTTGTTTTCCACTGAAATTACTCTTAATTTTAAAAACGGCAAACTATTAATCCCAAGTTATAGTTTAAGCCTACTTGAACTCATATACAATCAATCAGATTTTAAAGAGAAATTGTTAAAAATATGGCCTGAACTTGAAGATGCTAGCGATTTTTCACTTTTAGAAAAAGCGATTAAGGAGTTTAACGATGATCTTACGCGAGAGAGTCCCACAACGAGTGACTTATTCCCCGGTTATATTTTTGCAGAAATGGCGCAATTACTGCGACTTGAATATTTTAGTAGAAATCCTCATTTGCAGAAAATGACACAAAAAGAAGGTAAGACCGTCGGCAAACTTAATTTCAAACTTATCTTTCTTCAAGATAAGATCAAACTGGAAGGCCAACTTACAGGAACTTTTAAATTATCCTCTATTGAAAGACCTGCTTTTGATGAAGATCAAATCCTTTTTAAAGATCGATCTGCCTACACATTTGAGAGTGATAAGAAAAACAAATTTGAAAGTGGACGAAATTTGGCAATTAAGCATCCAGGATTAGCCAAGGTATTTCTTCCAAGGCGTGGTAATGATTTTTTAAGCTCTAGAATTTGGAAAACGGATAGCAATGACGCGGTCGTTAAACAATCTTTAGCAGGCTTAAGTCGACATGAAACACAGCAGCTTGCTTATTACTTCTCCAATGACTTAATCAGAATTCCAGGTCTTATCGCATACTTTAAAGAGCAACCCACTAAATTTCTCGATAGAGATTATCAACTTTTTTTCTACCATGGCTTGTTCAGTGGTGACTTGCTGGAGAGCCAAATCAAAAGTAACCCTGTCGCTACAAAGTTATTGGTAGATTTTTTAGAGGGGCAATACATTTTACATAAAAATATGGGAAATATTCAGGAAGAACTTTATTTTTTATGGATATTAAATTTGCTATCCAACTTTTCGATTCCTGTCCCCAATCATAACACACATTCAGAATTGCAAAACTTGATCTCGGAAATAAAAGGGGTCGATATAGAAGCGCAAAGGCTTAAAGCGTTGGCCTACGCGCTTCTTATTGCTTCGCAAAAACAGAATGTGAACCTAAGCGATCCCGAATGTGCAGAGCTCATCCAAGCATACATGTTTGTGCGGGTGATGGGGTATAATCACGAGTTATCGCATCCCTCCATAGATAGCAATATGCAAGATACCATGGCTCGGGTAAACATGCTTGTGGACAAGCGCGATCCCTCATTTTACAAGCCTATTTTACAAGTCATTTCAAAGGAATGTCTAAATGTCACTCAAAATGAATGGATATCTAATAACGGTCAATATGAGGATAGGAAAAATGGCTATCGAATCGATTTAAAAGCGTTTTCCATTGCACACGGATCTGAACTTATTGGAGGTCTACCGGAAACTATCACGCGTGAACCGCACTTCCAAATGCTATTCAATACCAAAACGGTCATCGCCAAAATTCCTGAGCCTGGGATCTACACTTTTACGCTTCCCCATGGTTCAGATGAAGGTAAAACTGTGGACTATCAACTTTTTTATTCTAAAGAAGATTCGCGTTTAAAAATTCAAAAGCGCTTGAATGGGGAGTGGCTCACCTTTCTTCCCTCTGAGCAAATTAAGTCTGTGATTCCTCCGAAAGGATTAGTAGAAAACCATTTTCACTGGGTAGCGAAAAGTGAAGAGGGCCTTGCTCACATTTACATTGAACAGCAAAATAATGAGCAGTTAGTTGCGGTTGTCAATCTGCATGCAACTGATTTAAATAATCCTCAAAGCAAATATGCCATCGACACGATCCAGGAGATCAATGCCATAAAAGAGAGTCCAAAATTTTTAAAAGATATTTATAAAGTTAATGCCCCCCTTGGGCAGCTATTTACTTTTCAACCTAAGGAGCTGGTGCAGCTTTGGGGTGATCAGCACTCATCGGAGCTCGAATTTCCTCAGTTAAATATTGCTTTTCATTATAATAATAAGGGAGAGGCTATTTATTCATTCGATCCTCAATACAAAATGGCTGTACGCCAAACTCCTCCCGCCGGACTTTCAGAATTTTCCGGCTTTTTGAAAATTGAAATCAAAGGGAAAAATACGAAAATAAAATATCTTATCCCCAAGGAGCCTTTAAGTTTAACTTCCGCTTTAAAAGGGCGGCTCAAAACAGATAAGGAGATTGAAAATCCCAACGCTCCTAATGACATATCCGTAGATCGAAAAGCCAAAGTTGGCGGTCTAGGCCGGCACATCCAAATTGAACATCAAGAGACTAACACCGATTTTTTTGAATTTCAGGAAGTTGAGGGCAAATTAGTAGGAAAGACAGTTGAAGAAAACTTGTATTTAGCTTACCTCCATTTTGCCCACAAAAATGCTGAAGTTGCCTTTAGGCTTTTATCCCAAACAATTGCGGGGAAACCGCTAGGCTATAATGAAAGTGAGGATACAATCGTTAAATGGTTCGACAAATATATCGAAGCTTTTGACGCCAACACCCCTCAAGCTAAAGCTTTGCAATTAAAATTTCTTTACCTAAAAGTTCGCAATCAGGCTCCTTTTAAAGACGAGAAATTTACGAAAACACTTTCAGATACCATTTCTCAAGCTCTGATAAGTTACTATCCTTTATCGCATCATACTGAAATTTGGACAATGACAAGGGCCGAAGAATTGGAATTGTTAGAATTTGTCGCCAAAAATCTTGGTTCCCTTCCGGAAATGCTCAGCATACGAAAGGCTCAATTAGAGAAAGCTGCTGACCAATTGACAAATCAATGGCTAGGAGATCTAGAGATCAATGCATATAATTCTAAGATCAATATTCCTACGGCAATCGAATTTGATGAAATTGACTCTTTAAATTTAAATAAAATAATTCTTGAGCTGCAAAATGCCCAGAAACCCAATCCCGTCTTTTATTTAGATGGTGAAAAATGGTTGGCCGATGGATATAACCAGCTGCTTGAATTGGCCTGCTCAGACAATGAAGAAGAGCGTAAGAGCATGCTCTCCACAGTTTCATTATTAAAAATTTCTTCTAAATCTAAATTATATCCACTTGTCAAAATGTTGCTGCTTTTTGCAGCGCATGCTACCTCTGAAATGCGGATAGCATTAAAAAGTGAAGACTTTATCAAAAATACTCCCGAAATTGAAAAACTTAAGGCACAATGCCTTCAAATTGAAGCTTCGAAGGGAGTTACCATTGATGAAATTTTAACTCATGAAGATATTAACACTCCCCTAGAAAAGTTGGTGTCTAACGGCAATCTGAAATTTGCCTCCTTAAAACCTTCTTCTCAGCCATCCCAAAAATTTGAACCGCTGGCAAACTTTAAAACGGTTGCACCTTCCGTCTTAGGAATTTTAGAAATGGGAGGAATTGTTATTGATCGAGTTGGCAGAAATTCAAGCCTAAAATTTCCGCAAATGCTTGCTAAAAGCTTAAATCCCCCCAAAGGGGAATCAACAGTCGTGCAAAAAGAATTCCAGCGCGTGCAGAGTAGTATCATCAATAATTTTGAAGAGATGAAGACAACGAAAACGCTAAATATTACGCCGGAAATATTCCTACAATTAGTGAAACACCCCCGTATCTTTGACGTCGAGATCAAAGCGCGCAAATTACAGGCTGAGAAGCAGAAAGAAGATATTCTGGCATTAGCCAACCAACTGCCGATTGAATCCACAGACTCTTTAATCCATGCGCTGCAACTCCTGGGAAAGAAAAAACGAGAATTTTCTATTGATGATCTGATCATTTTATTCTTACAAAAGGATGGCGCTGCTTTACAACAACGCAATCCCGCTCTCTCCGTGACAGGCATTCAAGAACTTAGCATGTTGCTGACCATGTATTTGCTTAATACTACCGAAATAACTCACTTAGAAGACCTCAGTCAATCTATCGAAGTCATAGAAATGCTAAATGAAGAACTAAAAGCCAATGCTTTGCAAGAATTGAGTATGCGCATACTTCATGAGCGCGCGTATGATCCCTCTCAAGGCAATGTGATGCTTGTCTTTGAACATTATAGCGGCAAACGCCTGCGCCAAAAGCAAGTTGAAACGATTCATCAGATGACTATCGGCCATCCGGATGAAGTGCAAAACCTGGTTACACAATTGATCATGGGTAGTGGCAAGTCAAAAGTCATTTTACCTTTGCTAGCTTATCTTAACAGCACAGGCAATAATGTGCCGATGATGGTCGTGCCCGGTTCTTTGTATGAAACAAATTTAGAAGACATGCGGGTACTTTCAGGAGTACTTCTAAACCAAGAAATAGAAACAATCCAAATCGCTGAAGGCGAACCACTATCTATTAAGAAGTTAGATGAAATTCTAAGAATGATGCAGCGGGTAAAAGAGAACAAAAGCTATTGCTTGGTGAAATCAAGCACAATTCACCATCTGCATCTCTATTTTAAAGAAGCGATCATAGAGCTTCCCGAAGATGGCAAAGATTCTCTAGAAAAATTCGAAAAATTGAAACAATTGCTTAATATATTTAAAAACGAGGTCGACTGCATTGTAGATGAAGTCGATATGGTACTGGACTGTACAAAAGAGGTTAATTTTTCAGCTGGATTACGCAAAAACCTTTCAAAAATTTCTCAAAATAGCCTGGAAGCAATTTTTAAGGGCATTTTTGCCGACCCTGCACTCAACACTTTTTTCAGATTTGAAAAAGAATCAGAAGTGCCTTTTGATGAAGCAAAATATAAAACTTACATCAAACCACTGATGGCTAAGATGCTCTTAAAAATGACTGACTGCGACCAACTATCTCAGGAAGAGATAGAGAGATATCTACTGGCCGATGATTCCTTAGAGCTATTGCCAGACTTTATGCAAAGCACCAGCGCGGCCAATAAAAACCTTTTAGCGCTTGGTAAAGAATGTCTTAACACACTCCTTCCCCTTGCGATGAAAAAAAATAGCAACGAACATTATGGCCTTTCCAAAGTCGCGCGTGCCAATAAGGCGATTCCCTATACCCGCAGTAACGTGCCTAGCGAAGGTAGCGAGTTTAGCAGCCCCTATGAAACAGCCATTTACACCATGCTTTATACCCTTAGAAAAGGGGTATCGAAAGAGCAAGCGCAAAATTTAATAAAAAAATATCGTGAAGATGCCATCAATGAACATCTGCAGAATGGAACTGCACTCAACCAAACGGCCGGTTATGCAAAATTTGCAGCTTTGTCTCTAGCCCCAGACAAGGATATCTTTTCTGTCAAAGAGCATGAACTAGAAGACATTCTCGACAAATTTAATAGCAGCATGGAAAATAAAATGAAATTTGCCCGCCAATTTGGCTGGAGCGAAATTGAGATCTTTTCCGAAAGGATTTCCAGCAACTCCCAACATCTTGTTGGACTATTCCACTCTCTTAAAGGCTTTACCGGTACATTATGGAACCAAGATACCTATCACAAAGATTTGCAATCTGCGCCGGATGATCAATTGGATGGCAAAACCTTAAATATTCTTGCTAACAATAGCTCGATTCGAAAAGATTCCAAAGATATCGAAAGTTTATATAAATACCTCGGAGACTACCATGCCTGCATCGATTCCGGGGCATGGTTCCGTGGTATCGATGCGATTGAGGTTGCCAAAAATATGCTCAGCCATCTTCCTGATTCAATTGAAGGCGTGGTGTACTTTAATGATCAAGATCTGCCAAAAGGCTCCAAAGGGCAAGCTGTTGTGTTAGGGCGTGAAAAAAACACGCTGCCCAGCTTATTGAGTGTATCCAAGCTAAATCCTAAAGAACTTTTCACCTATTATAATATTACGGTGGGCGCCGATATCGCCCAGCATGCCACCGCTAAAGCCCTTACGACGATCAGTAAAACGATGACTCTGCGAGACTTGCTTCAAGCAGTATGGAGAATGCGCGGCCTTGATGCCGGCCAAAGGACTGACTTTGCCGTTCCTGAGGGCTTAATAGATATCGAGGAGATCAGTCCAACAGCTGTCTTTAGGCTGTGTACGACGAATCAAGCGGTCCGTCAGAGAGACGATAACCTTAAATCCTTAAAACAACAGATGGGTTTTATTATCGATCGATGCATCAGCAATGTTTTCCTTTCACCTAAATGCACCTTTCAAGAAGCTTTTGATCTTATTACCATAGTCAAAAAAGTTTTGAGTCAATCAACTTTAGAAGATCCCTACATTTTATTTGGCGGCCTTGAAAAAGAGGAAGATATCCAATCAGTTGTGAAATCCTATGTTGAATCAATTCTCGCGACCTTCAAAGACGTGTATGACAGTCGCCCCATTTTTGAACAAACTTATCCCTGGAAAAGCCTTGAAAAAGAGATTTGGGACTTAGTCAATTACGACATCCTTCCTAAAAGAGAAGTGGTTAAAAATACCGCGAATTATGGTCAAGAAATGCAGCTGCGTGTAGCAGTGCAAAAAGAACAAAAGACTCTGATGAACATCAAGTTAGAACTGGAAGTAGTTACAGACACCAATAATATTGAACGTTTTGGTAGCTACCCGAACCGTTTGGATTTTCTTACAGATGACGAATTTGATACTTCTCGAACCTCAATTTTTTCTAATAGCGGTTGGGAGCGTTTCAAACCCCTCCCGTTAAATACCTTCTTCAGGCAGCAATTTGAGCATCTTAATGGAATCAATACTAAGCACAAAGAGTTTTTTAGTAAACATATCGCCATGACTCAAAATTTTATGTCTATCGATAATGAACCAAATAAACTCATTCCTTTTCACACCGGGCATAAACCGGTCACAGTTTGCGCTCTGGTATTTGACAAAAAATTAGACCGACAAGAAGAATTGAAGCTATATTTCCTACATCCTGATGAAGTTGAATTCTTGACTTCAGGAGTCGATTTGGACGCCCAATTTGACTTAAAGACAGTCCAAGATGATTACAATAAAATGCTGACCGCTTTTGCGGAAATTTATTTTAATGAAATTGAAAAGGAGCGCGGTAAAACCATAGAACAGTATTTTTTAGATTACGCGCATCTCTTCAAGGAGCTCAAAAGTCCGCAAACTAAACAAGATATTTTGCAAAAATTTTTGAAAATTATGGCCGATGAGGGTCCCAGCGATCGTGGTATCCCGAATGTACTTAATGAGCTGCTTGTTGAATGCAAAGTGATTAGGTCTGATCAGGCTAAAAAATTTGAGTCTCTGGCCGTTAAAGAAATTAGGGAAAAAAATTGGCCGACGGTAAAAGAAACTGATAATACAACACTACCGGACTTTCTCTGGAAAAATGATTATAGTTACTATGATGCGTTACAACTTTTTGGTAAGAAAGATTTTAATGTCGTCTTGATTGACCCCCATACCGGTCCTTTGAATTTGGGAAAATATGCTAGCGAAGTGGAAGCATTACAAACCACTCCCGCTTATATTGAGCTAATGGCCCAAGCCAAATTTTATAATGGTACGCTCAATAACTACACCATGGCTGAACAAGACTATCTCAAACAATGGATTGCTGAAAAAGGTGTTAAAGAGATGCTGCAGCTGTTGCTGAATAACATCTTGCGCTCCCGGCCGGCAGACCGCGAGCTCTTTAAAACGTCCCTCATGCACAAAATATTTTCCAGCGCTCAAAAGTAAAGATGGGAAAATAAAGAAAATTGCCCCCTAAAAGCTAAGAGCACAACTGCACAAGTCTTTTAAATAAGTTGATCTAATTTTTGTTAAACTGGACTTATTTGTCAGGATAATCACGATGGGAAGGAAAAGAAGGAGCTTTTCCATCATCAGACCACATGATCCCTATGCGTAGGCGCAGGATTTCAAATGATACCAAGATGCTGCGATCAGCGACGAGGTAATAGCCTGAGCTATTGCTGAG
>JACDDG010000400.1 GCA_013817115.1 Parachlamydiaceae bacterium
CTCCTATCCCCCGGCAGGGGAACTGTTAATAGCCCCGGGTGCAGCGATAGCGGAACCCGGGGTTCGGATCATTACAAAACGTGCGCCCCGGTAGAGGCGCCAGAAAGCCACAAAGTGCGTAGCCACCGCTGTAAGCTTTTCCACACGTTGCTTTATACGAGTTTGGCTCTTCCGCAGTTGTAAGCTAAAAAAAAAGTTAAGTCTGTTTTTTTCTGCATAACTTTTCAAAAAACGATTGAGTTAAAAGCATGATCCCAATGCCGTACTACAATTGCTGCTTCGCGGCTTGTAAACCATTATATTTTGTCAAAAAGCCCTCAAAAATCATACCCTTCTACCTTGCAATGATCACAATATTGTTGCCTTCATCTTTAACCACACAAATTTCACCCAGTTTCATCAATTCCAAAATGGCTAGAAATGAAACAATCAATTCTAACCGTGACTTTTCGTAAGTAAAAAGTGTTTTAAAAAGGAGCTTAACATGCGACAAAAGTAATTCGCGAAATTCGATGATCTTATCTGCCAATTTCCACGTTTCGCCTTCAACGAGGCCCCTCTTAGGAGAACTTTTGGCGGCAATTTCTTTAAATAAGGCCGTCAAATCATCTAGAGTTAGGTGATCAATTCCTAAAGGTCGCTTAACTTCCGGTGATGCAATCATTCCTCTAGAAAAATGCCCTCGCTGTTGCCGTTCTCGTTCTGTAAGATCTTTAGCTGCTTCTTTAAAACGACTGTATTCGATCAAATGGTGGATGATCTCAAAATGGGGATCTTCTTCGCCTATCTCTTCAACGACCTGTTCATCGACAGGTAAGAGCATTTTGCTCTTAAGCCAAACAAGAGCGGCGGCTGTAGCAATAAATTCAGCTCCGACGTCGACCGATGAGGCCGCTTGTCTATAGATGGCCATGAACTGCTCGGTGACGACTTTGAGCCTAATTTCATAAATATCGATTTCACATTGTTGGACCAGATGATAGAGCAGATCGATGGGCCCTTCAAAATTTTCTAAACTGACAGTCATTTGTTGCTCACCGATTGAAGAATACTTGTCCTCGTCTGCACAAGTATTAAATTTTAAAGTCCTGACCAAAATAAGAGAGCTTAGCAGTTTCATTGTTCAAAAGATCTTGTGGAGTTCCCGAAAGCAAAACTTTTCCTTCAAAAATCAAATAACTGCGATTTACCACGGAAAAGATTTCGCGTGCATTATGGTCTGTGATCAGGATGCTAATGTTTTTTTGCGCCAAAATATTAATGAGCTGCTTTAATTCCTGCACAGAAATCGGATCGATATTTGCAAAAGGTTCATCGAGTAGCAAAAAAGTAGGGTTCGTGACCAATGCGCGCGTGATTTCTAATCGACGTCTTTCTCCGCCTGATAATGTGGATGCCTTTTTTTTCGCTAATGAAGTCAAATTGAGCTCATTCAGCAACTCATCTAACCTACGAAAACGCTCCGCTCTGGATAATTTGATACTTTCAAGTATGCACAAGATGTTTTGTTCGACTGTCAACGAACGGAAGACAGAAGGCTCCTGAGCAAGATAGCCCATACCCATCTGAGCGCGCTTATGGATAGGCAACGAGGTCACGTCAACTCCATTAAAATAGACTTTTCCGGCATCCGCACGGATCAACCCAATAGTCATGTAAAAAGCCGTTGTCTTACCTGCACCATTAGGACCCAGCAGACCAACGATTTCGCCTTGATGGATTTGAAAAGAAAGATCATTCACAACTTGGTGTTGACCATAAGACTTTTTTAAATTTTGTACATCTAAGCATATAGGTTTCTCCATATTAACAATCTGGGGTTATTTATTAATTATTTAAAAATCAAAAGCTGAATACTTACGAAGCTGCTCCAATTCACTATCCAAGAAATGAAAACGTACATCTCCGATCCCTTTAACAGATTCCTTTTTAGTCTGATCATCCCTTTTTACTTTTAGAGCAGGGGCACTCATATTTAACTTATTAATTTTATCATAGAATAGTACACGGTTCCCCACTTTAGAGTAGAGATGCATTTCTTTATCAGTTAAGATATATTCGACAAAATCAGCCAAGGCATAGTGCACAAAAGACCTTTCAGGTTCAATTGCATCTTGCACATCTTTATGATCGATCATAAATACATTGCCTTCAAGTTTTACTTTTGTGGCCTCGAACTTTCCGGCGACTTCCTGATAAGAAATCGTAATTTTATCCGCTTGTATCTCGCCTAAACTATCATAAAAATAAACTTGCTTATCCCGTTTCACTTTGCCCTCAAAATCTTCAAAGCTTTGAAAAATGACAGTCATAGCTTCGTGATTCACTAACATATTACCATCACATATCAACCAATGAGACTGCTTTTTTAGGGAATCGTCACGTCGGAGGAGTAAATGACCTTCACTCTCTATTGCTCTTAAATTTCTTTGGCCCTTTACACCTGTATAAAATACTCTTAATTCTTGATCACTTTGGAAATTGCCCATCACGCTATGTTCAACTTCAACGTTACCCTTAAGAGAAAGTAAATCTCGCGAAAGATCCCAGTGTAAATCAGCCGCTTGCACTTGTAACGTTGATGGCACCGGAGTCATTGCGGGAGGCTTCGTCGAATCGAGAGTAGTATCTAAAGCTTTCGGAGGATTAATAGGATGTGTAAAAAGTCCTTTTGCATCAGTAAAATGAACTTTTCGTTGGTTAGTATCGATTTCAATAGTAGAACCGACTAAGCTATCTCCATTTTGATTGAAAACATAGCACTGCTTGTTCGCTTCAGTCGTGTCAAGTCGAATTTTTCCAGGAAGCCGATGGTATGATAGGGCATTTTGACCTCCCAAATCTCGAT
>JACDDG010000401.1 GCA_013817115.1 Parachlamydiaceae bacterium
GACTAAAGTCTTCAAAATTTGGTGCAGATATTAACACAGCCATGGACTAAAAGTCCATGGCTTATAAAATCACACTGAAAGTGTGACAACTAAAGTCTTGGACTGAAAGTCCAGAGTTTCGACTCTCGATATGATACAATAAAATGTGCATATATTTATTTTTTGACAAATAAAATTTGTCGGAATATCTTTCGAAGTTAGGAGCTTACACTTAAAATTTAGATTTATTTTATATCGAAATTTCTAATCAAGGACACCTATATGACGCTTGACAAAACCAAAAATTATCTCAATGAAAAGCACGTCGGCTATCAAATTATGCAACATAGCCTTGCCTATACTGCCATGGAAATTGCAGGGGCTCAGCATGTACCAGGCAAACAGATGATAAAATCAGTCATTGTTAAAACGAACAGTCGTAACATTATGTGTGTATTGTGTTCAACGCACTTAATTAATTTTACCAAATTAAAAATAATTCTCAATGTTGATGACCTTTATTTAGCGAACGAAAATGAAATGGAGAGTTTATTTCCTGATATTGAAATTGGTGCAGAGCCACCTTTCGGAGATCTTTTTGGATTAGAAGTCTATATTGATCGAGCAGTTTCCGAAAATGACGACATTGTTTTTAATGCGGGAACGCATACAGAAACAATTAAAATGCGTTACTCAGATTTTGCGAATTTAGCTAAGGCAAAGACTGAAAATTTTGCTCAACACATTTATACCGAAGAGCGTTCAAATTTTGGTTTTTAGCAAAGAGAAAGCTCCCGCGATTAAGCGATCAAAAATGACCCCATATTATAATATTGGGTCCTTGTTGATCGCTTAATCCCGGGGCTTTCTCAAAGCCAAAAATCCAAAATTTGAACGCTCTTCGGTATAATTAAAGTGGAGTTTTACTAAGTTCACCGGAAATTTCTTGCACATACAATGGTACAGCATATCCTGAAAGCTGCTTTCTCAGCTGCTCTACAAGCCAAAGCCCTTTTTCTTGGGTAACCTCAAAATGTGCAGCTCCTTGAACGCGGTCTAGCTGATGAAGATAATAGGGCAAAACACCATGATCGACAAGGTCTTCACACAATCTTTTTAATGCGTCAACATCGTCATTGATGCCTTGTAACAATACTGACTGACACAGTACCGGAATTCCTAACTTCTGAATTTCTTTCAACTTTAACCAGATGTCTTGATCAAATTCATTTGAATGATTAGCATGAATTACAAACCAAAGTTGCTTTTGAATTCCCCCTAAAATCTTTAAAAAAGCTTCATCGATTCTTTCGGGAATACCCATGGGAAAGCGTGTATGAAAGCGTATTCGGCGAATGTGGGGAATTACTGATAACCTTCTTAGCAAAGATTGTAACACGTCATCTGACAATGATAGTGGATCTCCACCGCTTAATATTATTTCACGTAAAGCTGTATCGCGTGATATTTCCTCAAGTTCTAATTCAAATGCATGGCCTTGTGAGGTTTCATAAGGATAATTCTGTCTAAAGCAATAACGACAATGCATAGCGCAGGCACTAGTACAAATGAGTAAAGCCCTTCCGTCATATTTCTGCAGCAACTTGGGAGTTTTTTGGTGTGTGATATCACATGTTGGATCATTGAAAAACAGGGCAAAAGACTCCTTTTCATGCATTGTAGGTATAAACTGCTTAAATATAGGATCGTCAATTGTCCCCTTGGGGATTTTAGATGCAAGGCGCAGTGGCAGATTCAAAGAAAAATGAGGCTTTACATCAATCAAAGAACACTGGTCTTCTGAAAGCTCAAGAAATTCAGCTAACTTATTCCAGCGGACAAAATTTGTTCTAAGAAGTTGCTTCCAAAGAGGAATTGGCTTAAACGTTAGCACTAATTACATGCTTCTTCTGTAGTAATAATAGCGAAGCATTGGGCTCCGTCTCCGCAGCCAAAATCCGTTAACCCTTCCCCAGATGTTGCTGTAACACCAACATCTAAAACATCAATTAATAAAATACGAGCGATATTTTCTCGCATTTCAAGCAGTCGATCAAAGAATTTGGGTTTTTTAGCTTCTATTGTTATGGCCACATGCGAAATTTTTTTATTTCCAAGAGTCTTTAAGGCCTCTCTGAGATAGACTTCGCTATCGGTAATACCTTCGTGTAGACATAGCTCATCGGCAATATTTCCTAGGATAAGGACTCCTGTAAGAGAAGTAATTGCATTACAAATCGCGTGAAAAACAATATCTCCGTCAGAATTTGCCATAAATCCAGGCGCATCTTCAAAGATAATTCCGCCAATAATGCAGGGCTTAGAAGAGCCTGGGGAAAGAAAACGATGACTGTCTTGTCCAATTCCTGTGCGTGTTCGCTTGTTCATGCTAAACTCCTTCGGGTTCACCTTCTGATTTTGTCATAATCAGCTTTAAATTGGAAATAGGAATTTTATGGCAAGATACAATCGTAATTTAGCGAGTTATGCAATTTTAATTCTATAGCTGAACCTCTGGGGAGGATTGTAGAATTAAAGGCCTAATTTTAGTGTTTTCATTATCTAAAGAAAACATTTTATGTTGTCTGAAAGATCCGTTTGCTGACTCCTAAAAGAATTTTTGAAGTGTCAAAATCTGCATACTTAGTAATTTCGCGAATAACATCCATAGGAAGAGCACTAACGAAAGCTCCTTCTACAACAGACCCCACAGTTATAATTGTTATATCTTTTTCGAGAAAAAAACTTTCCAAATTTATAATTTGATTTTCTAAAGTATTTACCAGCATCGTCATTTCCTTGAAATATTATGGTCCATTATACCGAAGTGCGTTCAAATTTTGGTTTTTGGCAAAGAGAAAGCT
>JACDDG010000402.1 GCA_013817115.1 Parachlamydiaceae bacterium
GACAAAACGTGCGCTCCGGTAGGGGCGCAGGAAGGCACCTAAGTACGTAGCCAGAATTGTTAGCCCTCCAATCGTTGCTTGATGCGAGTTGGCTGTGCCGCTGTTAAAAACTACAAAAGGAATTTGAGCCTGTTTTTTTTCTGCAAAATGTTCAAAATAAGATTAAGTGAAAAGGGTGATTGGAATGACGTGCTACAATTGCTGCTTCGCAGCGTAAACCATTACATTTTGTCAAAAAAACTTATGCGTAAAAGTATGTCTGCGCCTTTAACAAATTGCAAGTCATTGATAATAAATGACTTATAAACCTGAAATTTTTTAATTCCCGATAGGGGGCCGAACGCTCTGCTTCGCTCTGCGTTAAAAAAGCTTCAGAGCCCCTGGTCTGTTTGCTACGTTTTAAAGTAGCTAGCTCGAGTTTATGTCTTGCTTACAGCACGCAACCCTGGCCCTATGTAATTGCTAATCGGACGAATCAGCTTATTATTCGACCGTTGTTCAATTAAGTGCGCAGACCATCCTGTTATCCGAGACATTACAAAAAGCGGAGTAAACATAGCCGCCGGAAAACCCAAAAAATAGTACACAAGCGCACTGTAAAAATCGAGATTCGGGAACAGATGCTTTTCATCCCACATTACCTGCTCAATCCTCTCTGCAATCGGAAACAAACGTGTATCTCCGGCCTCTTTACTTAATAACTTAGCCTGCTCTTTAATGATCGCTGAACGTGGATCAGATGTCGTATAGACACGGTGTCCAAAACCCATAATCAATTTTTTCTTTGTTAACATTTCACGCAATCCAGCTTCCGCATCCTCTGGACTCGAGAATTGTAATATCAAATCCATTGCAAATTCGTTAGCACCGCCATGCAAGGAACCTCTTAAAGCTCCAATACCGCCACAAATGGCAGAATAGAAATCTGACAATGTGCTCGTAATTCCTCTCACAGTAAACGTGGAAGCATTGAACTCATGTTCTGCATATAATATTAACGAAACATCTAAAGCCTTTTTATGCGAGTCTCTTGCTTTTTCACCATTAAGCAAGCGTAAAATATGCCCTGCAAATGAATCATCCTCAGATGTCAAACCAATTGGTTTTCCAGTCTTATGGAATGAAAACCAATAGAAAAGCATCGAAGCGAAAGCTGCAAGCAATCTATCAGCAATATCCAGCGCTGATCTATTTGCTGATTCAGGCTCCAACAAACCCAAATATGAACAACCGGTGCGAAGCACATCCATCATATTGGCATCTTTGGGAATAGTTTCAAGCATTTTTTTTAATGAAATGGGCAATTCGTACAGTGATTGAATTTTTTTTCTATAACTCTCGAGTTCCAATTTGAAGGGCAATTCACCCCTTAAAAGTAACCATGAGACCTCTTCAAAACATACATGAGCTGCTAGATCTTTGATCGCATACCCTCGATAGAGCAAATTTTGGTCTTGGGCACTGCAAAAACAAATTGCCGAATCCCCAGCCACAACCCCTACAAGGCCTCCGGTTTTCTTTTTTTCTGTTTTCATTGGTGACATTGCTTTTCCTCCAATAATTTTTCAAAATACTCATAATTTAAAAAACCGTAAAGTTCCTCACGGGTCTGCATGGACTCCAAAAGATGCTTTTGAGTTCCCTCTGAGCGGATCGTTTCTAAAACTTTAAGCGCAGCGAGATTCATTGCTCGATTGGCAGATAGTGGATATAAAGCCATATCAACGCCCGCTGTTGCCAACTCTTCCACCGTGAAAAGAGGAGTTTGCCCAAATTCTGTGAGATTGGCTAACAAAGGAACATGGATTCTTTTTCGAAATGCAGCATATATTGAAAGTTCTGTTACAGCTTCTAAAAAGATCATATCTGCCCCTGCGGTTACATATGCCTCAACTCTTTCAAGTGTTTTATCTACCCCTTCGACTGCTAAAGCGTCCGTTCTGGCCATAATTATAAATTGTGAATCTATTTTTGCATCCACGGCAGCTTTAATGCGGTCAGTCATCACGTCAGTACACACTACAGATTTACCTTGCCGATGACCACATCTTTTAGCAAAGGGTTGATCCTCTATGTGTACAGCGGCGGCCCCTGCGGCTTCGATCATCTTAACTGAACGCGCTATGGTACAGCTATTGCCCCATCCGGTATCTATATCGACTAGTAAGGGAGTATCAACTACTCCGCTGATGCGACGCACTTCCTCTGCGACGTTGTCCAGCGATGTCATTCCTAAATCAGGGAGTCCAAATGCAGAATTGGCTACACCTGCTCCGGAGAGATACAGAGCTTTAAAACCGGAATACTTGGCCATCAAAGCAATATAAGCATTGATCACGCCAACAATTTGTAGAGGTTTTTCCTCAGCAAGAGCATTTCGAAAAACAGAACCACGACTTTTCATAACAGTCCCTCCAAAGAATGAGATATCTTCGATTGCTTAATTTGCATCAAGATGTCTTTTCAAAAAGAAGCAAAGTTTTAAATCTGCACTTAGAAGCTAACGATTTTCAATCTGAGGTCAATTGAAATGTGTTGTAATTTAATCATTAACGATTTATAATTTAATTTTAAATAAAACAAATAGGAGCGCTAATATGATACCAAGATTTAATAGTACTTATTATGGCCGCTTAGAAAGCACTCCAAATCCACAGATCTTTTACGAAGAAAAAAACCACGAATTAAAACTCCATTTAAGTTTTGCAACTTCTAATGCGAAAAAATTTGAAGCTAATAATGTGTTGTTTGAATTAAGAAATGAGCACGAGATTATTGAATCAGTAAAAAATAATATAGACTCGTTAAACTTCACATATTTAGTTTATAATATTAAAAATA
>JACDDG010000403.1 GCA_013817115.1 Parachlamydiaceae bacterium
TGGAGATATTTTAACTGGTTCGATGAAAGTGATATGAACCGGGAAAATCAAAGCGATGAAAGGGTTAATTGGCTCATAGATATGCTGGGATCAGCGACAGGATAACGAGAAATCATAAAGTCGAGGTATCTATGATATTATAAGTTTATAACACATAAATTATTGGAGCCTTATATTAAATTTTAATCAATAATCCTGTAAAGTGGTAGTCTTCCGGAAACTAATTTTACCTCTATATTTTTTAGAACAAGATAAGGTGCAGCAAATAGCTATTGGTGTAAATTCGTCAAACTTAAGGGACGTACCACGTTCATGATGTAAATAAATAATTCAACACAGAGACACAAAGACACAAAGACACAAAGAGCGGTAAAAACTTTAAGCTTTTTAAGCATAAGAATTGCAGCTATCTTTGTGTCTTTGTGTCTCCGTTTTGGAATTGCCTTTCAACACGAACAAATTCCGCTTTTTTCCCAAGAGAAAGGCCTGAACTGATTTGGCTGAACGAAATTAAACCAATAGCCCAGCAAATAGATCTATCCCCATTCAAGTAACCTCATCATCAAAATACAACAAGATTTTGCGATCAAAGTTTATACCGAAGTATAACTCCTATTTTTTTAAAGCCTTCGCGAGAACTTCTTTAATTTTTGGGTCCGTATTAATGTCATCGTGAATCAGAAGAGCTTGTTCAGTACCAATATTTGCCTCTAGCAATCGGTTGGCTATTGATTTCCATTGGTAAAATTGCCAAAGATCATCATCTTGTGGAGTAGTGAAAGCAGGAAGAGTCGAATGGCGTAATTTTTCCAATTCAGCATCTAATCCTATTTTTCTTAATAACTTGGGGTCAAATATGATTTTTGCGATACCAGCATTAGAAATAAATTTGGAATCTTTAGAAAATAGGTATTCTAGCGCATTTTTATTGGTTTCTCCAGAGAGCGCGAGTTCATTTAATTGGCATTCAGCCTTTGCAAGAAATTCATTGTCGATGCTCACATTATTCTGTACATGTTCCAGCATTTGATCAAAAAGTTCCTTACGTTTTCTTCCATACTTGTAATCTAAGAAGATAATAGGCATATTAAAATAAAATACACGGATAAATAAATCCCAAGTGTTAATTTTATTTTCCTGCAATATGTAGTCCACGAAATGAAGATAAACATTATGTCTAATATGTGTTATTTTACTTAATAGCCCTAAATTTTCTATTATAGTCGAGTTATTTCCATATTTTTCTGTAACCCACATTAGAAATTTATCGTAGAATGCATCAGTCTCTACCTCTACCAAAGTAAACACCGCCTGTTTTTTCAGTTCAGTGAACGCATTAAGGATATCTTCTGAGTCAACCAACTTTAAGGAGTAGCTAAGTTCCATATTGTTTATTTGTGGCACTTCTAAAAGTTTAATATGCTGTATGGAGCTCAGAAATTGTAACGCACAACTCATGTCGCTGAATCGAGTTCTGGCTTCTCCTAGAAATTTAACATCGAGTGAACATGTCTGGGTCGGTTTATCAAAGATAAGGGCAAAAGTAGCGCTGTGATTGCGTAAGGGGTAATTGTAGTGAAGAATGATTTGATTTAAGGGGAATGAATATCCAACAAGTTGGATAAGCGACTCTGACTGCCCTACTCCATCCGCTTCTATAAAATATTTTCCAACTGAAAGATTAGAAGTCGTTTCTGCAATTTTGCTTGCTTGCTCAATGATGGAAGGTAGTTTGGTTTTACCATTCATCTCACTTCCAAGCAGGGCGTTCATAGAAGTCAATAAATTTTGATGAATCAAAGTAAAGACATCCTCTTTAGTATCAGGTAGAGCACGATCAAAAGCGGTTGTTGAGCCTAAAATTGCACTATAAACTCTAAACCAGCGTGATGGGTTGAGTTGATTAATTTCATTGCCTGTCGCATCGAGCCTAGATTTCAGTTCTTTTAGATATTTATCTAAAGGCCAGTTCGACTGATATTGCAAAAGGTTTCCCGATAATTGCGTAGTCCATCCTTTTAGCAATTCGAAATAGGGTGTCAGCATTTGTGTGAAAAGCTCGACTTTTTTTGTGCTTGTGAAGCTTGTACTTGCTTTCATACTCTTAATTGAGCTGTCATAAAGATCGACAAAGCTTCCCATGACCTGATAGGTGGCAATGCGACCTAAGGGGGAAACCTCATTTAAGCGAGTTTTTAGTGTTTCATCGGTACAAGCTAACTTTGCATGCAATTCCATCAGCTGCTTCCAAACTTTATCGAAAGTGGCGGGATCAGAGAATAGATTTAAATTGTCACGCAAGGCATGCATCTCCTGGGTAATGTCATGCATTTCCTTCAGAAGAATCGTTGTAGCAGGTGTCATGGTTTCCTGCAGCATGGTCACCACCTTTGAGACCCCTTGCGTCTCCATTTTTTCTGCTTCCGGAAGAAAAAAGCGTGTCATCCACAAAGGCAAAAAATCTAACTCCCTAACCGTCTTCAGCATCTGCTTAAAGTCATCACTCTGTTTTTTTGTGACAGAGTCAGCCTCAGAGGCTTTTTCTAAAAGGGTTAGAAAGTTTTCCCATTGTATTTCCTGTTCGGGTGTCATGCAGGCGGAGGCGTCTAAAATTTCTTCATGGAAAATTGTTGGGAAACTAAACTTTTCTTGGTAGTTGAAAATTTTTTCCACAGCTTCTATCTGAGCTTGGGCATTGACGACTGAGAGCTGCCCTAAGGCACGCGGAGCTTCAGGCTGCTGTAATAAAGTTTCGACTACTTTTGAATGGAAAAGCGGATGCAGCCTTTGGTTTCCTCCTTTTTTAAAGGTGGATTTTAATTCTGAAATGGCAT
>JACDDG010000404.1 GCA_013817115.1 Parachlamydiaceae bacterium
GCAGAAAAGATTGACATCACTGTAAAATGTGTAGAGAAATGTTTTCCAGATGAACCCGTTGGAGTCCTTGTCAACACAGGAACAGGAGTGGCCATTGTCGAATATTCTGAAAAAATGAGCGAAAAAGAACGCAGAGCCAACCTTCCTGACGGCACCCTAAAACATCGCTGCTCCAATATCAGCCTATTTTGCTTTTCAATGGATTTCATCAAGAAAAACGTAGGGAGCACAAATATGCCTTGGCATTTAACTGCAAAACCGATTTATTCTAACGGCCCAATTGCTTGGAAATTTGAAACCTTTATTTTCGATTATCTGGCGTCTACGAATGCGATCAAAGCCCTACTATATCCTCGAGAGAGAGCGTTTGCACCTTTAAAAAATGGAGCAGGCAAAGATAGCCTTGAAACAGTTCAACAAGCTCTGATCAAGTATGACATTGCAACATTGGAAGGAATTTGTGGCCACTCTATCCCATTTTGCCGCGTGGAACTTGATCAACAATTTCATTACCCTACGGAAGAACTACTTTCAGAATGGAAAGGGCGTGCCGGCCCTTTTGAGTGTTATATCCGGCACAATATTAAGCCGACATAAAAGATTTAATCTACATCCGATATCATCAATTCATTATATAACTCTTTAAGATGCTCATTATCATAAAGCTCAGCGGCCTTATAAAGGCTATAAACGTCATCAATCGTTGCTAACCTACTAAGAAAATTTGTACAGCAATCGACAAGAGTGGTAATCTGAAACCGATGAGCAAATTCAAGTAAATCCCAAATATCGAGATCTATATATTTAGTTGACATTAATTTTTCCTGAAAATCGGGTCCACCAAGATAAATAAAATCTATAAAGGCACGAATTGTTGTTTCAGAAAAATCTGATAAATTAATCTTTTTTTCTTGAGATTCTAACATAGTTGTAGAAATGAGCTTTTCAAAAAAATCTTCTTCATAAGTCTACAACATGAGTGAATGCACCCCTATTGCAAAGTTATTTTCAGCAATTAATTGATAATCACAATTTTTTCCAGATAAATAGTCTGAATATAGGACGTCTTTAAGATCTTTTGGTTTAGAGATCATTCGCGGAAGAACTTGATATGCTGCATTTACATCATTTTTCCAACGAATTTTAATTATTTCAACTTTTTCAAGTTTGGCTGGAGAATATTTAAACGTCTTTACTAAAAATATTTTACTGGTGGAACTATATTCTGCACCCAAAAGAGCTGCTAATCCACTTAGACTCGGATTAATAAAGTTCTCGAAGCCCTCCACCTTACACTTACTTTTAGTGAAATCAATTGAGTCAGCTGGTTTTTTTAAAGACCCATCAATACGATCGTTTATATAATACATCTCTAAATATTGATGTAATTCAAAGCCTTCCAAAAAAAATGGACGAATTTTTTCGATCGTCAATGGTAAATAATTCAATGTACCATCTCCCTTCATGATAATTTTGTTGCCAATTTGTGAAATTGTTAACCCAATGCTATAGGCGCTTGAAGGCAATGCCTTACAAAATGCAGCCAAAAATAAAACAGAATCATTCAATATCGCGCGGCTAATCCACTTGCATCATCTAAGGGGACAAAAGGCACGGATAGAGATTATGTATGCTCTACAATTAAAGTTATTTTGAAAAGTTATGCATCTTGCCTGAAAATCTTTGTTCCCACCACTGCAAGATCCGCCTAACTTCTACCTAACTTATAGGCAATGACTTTTTGAGAAAATCATAATTAAAAATCTTTACAAAAAAATTAGTATGCAGATAATCTCAGCTCAGCAAGAAAATGACCCAAACATTTTAAGAGGAAAATATGATTCAGCATTTTTTATTAAGTTGTCTTTGTCTTTTTTGTGTATTTAGCCAATTAGTAGCACAATCCCCAATGGTCGTAGGTATTGCCGGTGGCACAGGGTCCGGAAAATCAACCTTTGCAAAAAAAATCAAGGAAACATTTGGTGAAAATGTAGTCTTGATAGAACAAGATGCATACTATAAAAATCTTCCTCACCTTGGGATTGAAGAGAGAAAATTTGTCAATTTCGATCATCCCGATAGCCTTGATTTTCCATTACTTTGTCAGCATTTAGTAACTTTAAAAAATGGACAGAGTATTCTAAAACCTACTTATGATTTTAAAACTCATTCACGAACATCTATCGAAGAGGAAGTCAATCCAGCTAAGATAATTTTGGTTGAAGGAGTATTGCTTTTTTCAGTACCGGAAGTTCGAGAACTTCTTGACATTAAGATATTCATCGATGTTAAGGATGATATTCGTCTATTAAGACGTATTGAAAGAGATATGCAGGAACGTGGTCGCACCCTGGAGGAAATCAAAAATCAATATTTGGCAACTGTGAAACCCATGCATCAGCTCTTTGTAGCGCCTAGTAAAATTCATGCAGATGTTATTATACCGGCTATTGGCGACACGACTGAGGCGGAGAAAATTATTACATCAAGGTTGAATTTTTAACGAAAATAACGAATTAGCATGAGGTATAGGGCCACAACTAATTGGAACGTTCTTGGAGGCAAAAAAAAGAAGTCCCCTTACCAGGGGACGAAAACATCTCTTGCAATTCGCCGAGTAGGAGGAGCCCTGAGGCTCCGTCCTCTCACAGAACCGTGCGTACGGGTCCGTACACGGCTCTTCATGTTAACCTTACCCACCTCTCAATTCCGAACCAGTGTTCCATGGTTTTATTGGACATAATCTTTTGCCCCTTCTTAACGAACCATTCTATCGAAAAGGCTCTATCTAGTGCCGCTGTGTGGGATAATCTCCAAGTGCGTTTGTTTGAGT
>JACDDG010000405.1 GCA_013817115.1 Parachlamydiaceae bacterium
TCTTGGAGGGCAAGAACTTTTTCGTATAGAGCAAGATTAGTTTTTTGAAAGCTAAGATTCTGTTCAAGGATTTGTCCTTGGAGGGAAAGATTCTCCTCTCGAAGGGCAAGATTCTGCCGTTTGAGAGAGCTTACCTCTTTACGCAGAAATTCTATTGAAAGATTAGATTCTATTGTATATGTCAATGAAAACCGGCCTGTAAGTTCACTTACAGGCTTTTATAACAGGAATATGGATATAAATAAAATTATTTTTTCGGAAAATTTCAATGAACCCCACCGGGGTTCACCGAAAGTTTACAAAAACTCTGCATTGAATCTGGATGGTAAATTTAGATAGAAACGTGTTTTCGTATAAGCCTAAATAGCTCAGTTGGTAGAGCAGCGCATTCGTAATGCGAAGGTCGTCAGTTCGATTCTGGCTTTAGGCAATTTATAACCCAAGATTCAAACAGTTCTTCCTTTGCTTTTTTTTTAACAAACAGCGATATGGCCCTTATTGCGAAAAATGCCAATACGCGATGTAGGCCTACGCACTCGTATTTCCACATTGCAGCCAAGTAGTGAAAGGTAATGTAGAAGGGTATCTGTGCTAAAGGCCGAAAGACGTCCAGAAACTAGCATAGAAACTTTTGGCTGACTTATTTCAAGCTTCTGAGCTATTTCTACTTGAGAGAGCCTGCTAGCTTTTATCAAAGAGCCTACCTCGTACAGTAATTTAGCACGAGCCATCAGTTCTTCTGGCTGTTTTAAACCTAGATCAGCAAATACATTGCCTGTGCCTGTAGAGACTTCATATTTTTCTTTTTTACTCATCCTATTTGACCTCCTTTAGCTTTCCATTCTTTGTAAATAACCTCTGCCCGCGTCAAACGATCATGAATAAGATCAATTTCTTGTTTTGGGGTTTTAATCCCCTGCTTGCTCTTTTTTTGAAAAGCATGAATAACGACAAGAGCATCAGTGAAACGAACTGTATATACCACTCGATAAGTATCATTGTCATTGTTTGCGACCAGCTCCAGAACACTAGCACTCCCAAACCCTTTCAGAGGTTTAGCAATAGCCGGATGTTCCCCAAGCTGGGCTTGATAAAGGGCATATCCAAAGTCGGTAATAACATTCTCAGGCATATCCATAAGATCGTTTTTCGCAGCATTAATCCAGAGTACAGGTTTCATTCCAATTGCCGTTTATAGGTGATATCCTTATTATATCAATATTGGTATAATTTGTCTATAGAATTGATGTGAAATTTCACCACGTGATTCAAAAAGCAGAGGATAGTGGTTAATCTGCAATTTAATTGGTGAATCTACACGTCTAATAAAAAATGCAGCTATTACTAGCCTAAGCTGGTGCTTATATAAAAAAACCCTCACAAACAACGAATCAATTATGATTTGATTCGTTGTTTGTGAGTGGTAAAAATCATTAAGAATGACCCATTTGTCGAAATACTGCTAACTCAGGAATATCTTCTCTGATTTTAAGAGAACGTAATTATGGGGCATATTATTCCTGGCGGAACTGGTTTCGGACACCATAGAAAAGTCAAAAAGTTTGTCGATCGCGAACTCGAAGAAGAGCTAATCTTTGATTTCGAAGACGATGATAATAGTGGCGATGGTGAAGAGACTGATGAAGAGTCGGAATCCTTAAAGAGCCTTTAAGATACTCTTGTGAAATAAAAACTACCGAATGGTTTTTTTCGAGAACTTAAGTTAATGGGAATTAATAGGGCATTAATACCAGAAGATAAAGGCTGTAATTAACAGCTAGGCTGTATTAAAAGGGGCTTGGTCAATTTGTGGGCCATTTTGTAATGCATTTTCTGCGAGGAAGGTGATCCAACTTCATAAAAAATGGCCCGCAGTCGCTGGATTACAATAGAGGACAATCCCTCTTTATTCCATAGCCCTATTTGTTCCTTGTAGACATCAATTGGGTGTGATTGGCTAGTTGATTTCTTTTCACATACCATTGCAATTTCTTCATTGCTTGGCATAGGCGATTCAGAATTAAGCCATTGATGAGTCGCTGACAAGTCATACCATTCTCTAACAATCGAACGATGAATGCCTAGTTCTCTATGAATGAGGCGCTTGGAATGGCCCATTCTTAAACGATGAATAATATTACGAATATCTGACATGTTTTTCATTTTTCCTTTCATTGAAGTTCTCTCCTTGGTTTTTTGGCTTCTCATCAGCTCATAAATTTATGAACTAAACTAAAATCAATAAACACGGAGAGTAAATTATAGTATGCAAAAATAGTATAATTCGAATTACGCAAAATGGTGGGTCATTCTCAGTGATTGTTAGGGTGGGTCATTCTCATCGATCGACAATTGTGCTTACAAATGCAATCGTCAAATTGAACAATGGAGTGATTGTGGGGGGTGGGTCATTCTCAACGATCGACAAATGGGTCATTCTCGATGATTTTTACCACTTAGGATCTGATGGCAAATTATTTTATGCGTCAAAAAAATCTAGCTTCAGGGTTCCGGTTGTTCCCTCTTGGAATGACCCATCGATCGTGCTGTGTCGGTTTAGTAGCAGATGGGGGAACGATTGTAGCCTCCACACAAGAAGTCGCAACATTTCTATTGTGAATATAGAGATTTCTGATGGCAATACGTGTATTAAATACCAGGTCAATTAACATGAAAAAAAATATTGTAGTTGTTCCCTATAACTCGACTTTATGATTTCTCGTTATCCTGTCGCTGATCCCAGCATATCTATGAGCCAATTAACCCTTTCATCGCTTTGATTTTCCCGGTTCATATCACTTTCATCGAACCAGTTAAAATATCTC
>JACDDG010000406.1 GCA_013817115.1 Parachlamydiaceae bacterium
TCCTGATACCATGCACTCTGTTTCTCTATTTTATGGTGAAGATATTAGCAAGTCCTGGTCGGATTTATTTGTTTCTATACAAACAGGAATTCCCGCCTGGGAATTGTATTTTAAACAACCCGTCTTCACTTACTATAAAGGAAATCCTGAGCGTTTTGAACTTTTTCAAGACGCCATGAAAGAAAAATCCAGAGCAGTAATTAATTCTGCCTTATCAAATTTTGACTTTGGTCAATTTGATTCCATTTGTGATGTAGGTGGAGGTTATGGCCAATTTATTCAAGCTATCCTGCAAAAACATCAAAATTTATCAGGTATTGTTTTTGATCAACCAGAAGCTATCGAAAAAATTAAACAACAAAATCCTCATTTTGAAAATAGTCGTTGCCAACTAGTTGCTGGAGATTTTTTTATTTCAATCCCTGGAGGTAAAGATGCCTACCTTTTAAAATCAGTGATTCATGATTGGGACGACGAAATGGCCGAGAAAATTCTTAACAAATGTTATCAAGCAATGCGCCCTGACAGTCGTTTGTTCTTAATAGAAGTTGTATTGCAGCCTGGAGAAAATCAATCTTACGCCCACTGTATGGATGTTTTAATGCTCGCAATAACTGGAGGAAAAGAGCGAAGTTTATCATCAATGACGCAATTGTTGAAAAATTCGGGGTTCACTATAGTAGGAATACACCCTACATCTACTGAGTTCTCTATAATTGAGGTTAAAAAAAATGAATCAAACGACTGATTATAAAAGTATTGCTGAAGAGTATGCTCACAGAATTTGGAATAAAAAAGATATGAGCGTTATAGATGACTTACTTCATCCAAAAATTGTGATTCATAGCCTTCTTGGTGATTATCAGGGTACAGAACCAATGAAGAAAGTGGTTGAGGCTTGGTTAAATGCGTTTCCAGATTTAGTCGTAAAAAATAATAGTGTGATATGTGAACAAGATCTTGTCGTAATTCAATGGCAAGCACAAGGTACTCATCTTTGGGAATTCAAAGGAATACAAGCAACAGGCTTGCCGGTAGCGTACGAGGGAGTGACAATTTATAAGATTTGCACAAGTAAGATTATTGAATATTGGGCATATCTTGATATGCAACACCTACTCCACCAAATCAAAAAAAGCTAAGAGTAGTATAATGTGAGTAAACATTAATTTCTCGCTTTCCTTAACAAATTGAAGAAAACTTTGAAGTATACCCACGGACCCTTTTAATTCTGAAAGGTTCCGTGGACTACTACTTGAGGAAGTATTTAAAAAAATTAGATTTAATTAATCATTTCTTATCGAGCTCTGAAAGTTTTAACGCTTTCATCACACGATTGGTGAAATAGTTGTCATCTAGCATCGCTTCCATTGTGTTTACCGGGAAAATAAGCCAATCGCACAAAGCTTGTGTGACAATATTGTGGCCAGAAATTTCACAAGGGTGGATGATATCCAAATGTTCATCACCAGTGATGTTATCATCGAAAAATAAAGAAAGATTCTTCGCTCTTGTTCCAGAAAGGTCATACAAGAAGGGCTTACCGTATAGCGCTTGTTCTTTATGTTGATTCCAGTACTTCCAATCATCTTGGATTGCGAAATGTTTCTCCGAGTTTAAAATTAGATCAAAAATCTCATCAGCTTTTTCTACAGGTCTCATTCCATTAACAATAAGTCTTGGACCATCAAATTTGACTTGATAGGAAAATTTTACTCCATCGGGATGTTTTTCAATTTCTTCCATTACTTCAGGTAAATCAGATCCAAAAGTTCTTAAAATGATGGTAAAAGGGATTTTATTTAGTCGAAGCTGATTTATCATCACGTAAAAAGAAGGGAAAATCATGAAATTTATTTCTCCTGTTTTCGAATCAGTAAATTTGTCAATGATCGTACGATAGGTCTTTTCTACAGATTCTAAAGCAGGATGTTGATTTTTTTTTAACCATTCAACAAATTTTCCAATCGTTTTTTGTCGTTCAAGCTTTAGATGTGGATTACTCTTATCGCCAGGTAGGAGTTCAGTGTAAACGTATTGTTTAAATGACGTTGATTGTTTCCCATTCCAGCTAGCAAAAGTCGTTTCAGCTAGAGCAGAAATTATCATGTATTGGTCGTCTACTTTTTTGCTTGTGTCTTTTAAGATCAGAGTTCCATTCAGATCAAAGTTCAACAGTATTCGGGGCATGGTTTGATTTAATTGAGCAGTTGAATGCATTGGTACCTCCATAAGAATTAAGTGGAGAAGAGAATTCCCCTCCATATACCTCGCATCTTCACAGAATTTTGGATATTATCAAATCTTTAAAAACTTAATTTCTTTATAAGCAAATCTAATAAGAAAGAATTTTTAAATTTTACATATTTTCGGTAGACCCTGCTTTAACCGTTTCAGAATACAAAACACGATGGGTAAGATAGGAAAGATAAGGCAGGATAGGCAAGATAAGCATGGTCAAATATTTAAACCTACCTTTGTATTAACTTAAAAAATTTTCTTTTTCCATCCTGCCCTATCTTTCTTATCTTACCCATCGTGTTTGTGTTGCATAAGCGGGCACCATTGGAACCATCACATTTAATTTGCACCTCACAAATTTGGCTCAAAAGGAATTTTCTTGCGTTAGACATATCAATGTGATATATTGGACTGATACATACATATAGGATTAAGATTATGGCTAAAAGTAATAAAAGTAGGTTTGCGATAATGGGGATGCTAGCTTTAGCTCCTAAAAGTTCGGGATATGACATTAAAAAATTAATGGAAGGAAGCACCCAATATTTTTGGAAAGAATCTTACGGTTCCATTTATCCTGTCT
>JACDDG010000407.1 GCA_013817115.1 Parachlamydiaceae bacterium
AGCTTTCTCTTTGCCAAAAACCAAAATTTGAACGCTCTTCGGTATAACTGTCGGCTCTCCGGGGCTGAGCAATTGTTTCGTAAAAAGATGGAAAAGAAATTGCCTGGTCTGGGGGATACGTCATAACTCAACACGGATCTCTTTACTATTTGTTAATAACTGCATAAAAACATCATTTTTTAGATTTGTTTTAGACATTTTAGAACATTTTTCTATACGTCAACATCTAAGTTTACAGATCTACTTTTATACCTCAAACTTATAATTTACACATAGTAATTATCAAATAAATTTTAACTTAATTATATTTTAATAAATTATAGAGTTGATATAATTATAATTAAGAGGACTACAAAACAAACTTTTTAACTTTTTATTACACACTTGAGAGGTGGCATGCTTAATGCAAATCTTGATACCATAAAAACCTTTTTGGAGGCTCTTGATTACACTTCAGTAATTATTCCGAAATCAAATGATATTCCTAAAGATCAACTTCTTATTAAACTTGATCCAGACTTTAAAAGCAGAGAGCGATTCCTACTTATAAGAACAGCTTCGCAGGATCTATGTGCAAACGACGCACTGTTGGGCATCCAATCGCCTGTTCAAAAATACCAAGAGTTGCAGTTCATTGTGACATTACCCTTTTATATTTTGGATGGTCAAATACCCGATCTCGCACGACTTATTTTACTTATAAACAAAGGAATGGAAATTCCTGGATTTGAACTAAGTGAAGTGGATAAAATGATTTTTTATCGACATGCTTTTGTTGTTTCGGAAGATCATCTGGACGAACGGATTTTATTGTCACTTGTTGGCATGATAGAAGTACTGCTGGAAACATTTTCAGAAATGCTTGAATCTGTTGCAATAGGAACAAAATCATTACAGCAAATTGTAGAAGAAGCGAAAAAAATGATTGAGATAAAAAATAATCAAAAGTTGCACATTAAGTAGCTTATTAAGACTCGCTCAAAAATTAAATTTGCTTGTCGAGGAGGACCTTCAATGCTTTCATCACCCACTAACAGTCCTAAACCAAGTTCCGACCTCTATCAACCTGCTAAAGTTGAGAAATCCAATAATCAAGAACCATCCGATATGGATGTAAGCGATCAAACAACTACCCTGGTGCATTTACCGGAAAACGTAAAGGCAAAGCAATTAGCTGACAAATTTATAAATCGAGCAGATTCATTCGTAAAGCAAACTTCCTTATTACCAAAAGAGCTTGCCTCGAAAATTACACAAAAATATGAACTTGAACACAGCCAGAGCAAAAGTTCTAAATTAAAAGACTCTGTTTTTGCAGTTTTTAATACAGCGCTTAGCGTATTAGGGCTAGTTAAAATTGCTGTTGACTTGGGCTTGGGTTCCCATGCCAATTTTAAAGCGGCGTCTGGAGTAGACTTCGCTATGACCGGGGGTACAGAACTCACTGGTGGGATTGACTATTTCACTCAATCATACCAAATAAGACAATTGAAAAAAGAACACTCTGAATTGAATGAGAGAATTAAAGAAATCGAAAACGATCCTGGAAATGACGAATTGGTTCAAAAGCTAAAATCTGATTTAGCAGCAAGTGAACAACAGCTTGTGTCTATGAAGGCCGCTGCTTCTAACAAAGGAAAAGAATTAATAATAATTACTTTTTCGAGTACACTTGGAATACTCGCAAAATCACTCAGCTTTACAACCAATGTTACTCAAAAAATTGCCGCTACATCTGTAGGGGTAGCTGCAGGACAAATTGGACTAGGACTTGCTGTAGTAGGAATAGTAGATGGTATCAACGGCATAGTCGAGACAGATAAATTTGTTAGTAAACTCAAAGATGTGGAACAAAGAGATCAAGCAAACACAGTTAATACATTAACTAATGAAATAATTGACGAAACCGTTACAATAGCAAAACGTGCAGCCCTTCTTCAAAAAACCGATTTAGGATTGGGAATTTTTCAAAATGCTTTCCAAGCTTGCAGTAGTGCTTTCGGTATAGCCGCAGGAGCTATCGTCATTTCCGCTCTTGCGGGTCTTGGCGTCAGTGCCACTGCGGTAGCCTTTACAGGTATTGGACTTCCGGTGGTAACAGCAATCGGACTTATAATTGGCGGAGCCGCCCTCGCATATACTCATCGTCATACTCTAGCACGTGGCTTTCAAACCGTTTTTGGGCCTCGCGCCTCTCAAAGTAAAAGAGGACGTTTTAGCCCCCAGCAAAATCTTACAATTCGAAATTGGACCGTCAAGAGATCATTAAAAAACAATAAATCTAAAATGAACAAGCTCTCGCTTGAACGCGCTAAATTACAACACGAACAATCTTCTCTGGCCTCTCCAGAATCTGGAATTTCAACTGACATTCGCATTGACGAATTGACACGAAAAATTTTTAAGAAAGCCGAGAAGCACATTGATTTAACAAGTCAAAGCGAAGAAATAAGTTATAAAAGAGCCCTACAAAATTTGAGAGATAGAACAACTTATCTTCCCTTTAAATCTTCGTCGACAAAACCCGATATATTGGTTAATGCTGTTGAAAAAATCTCGCAAGACACTCTCGATATATTTGTCACCGATTTAAAAAAAACATTTTCGGGTGCTAACTTTGACAAACTAGACACAAAACAAGACAAAAAACAGTACATCAAAACTCAAATCATAAAAGGAATCACAAAAGTAAACTTTCGGTGAACCCCGGTGGGGTTCATTGAAATTTTCCGAAAAAATAATTTTATTTATATCCATATTCCTGTTATAAAAGCCTGTAAGTGAACTTACAGGCCGGTTTCCATTGACATA
>JACDDG010000408.1 GCA_013817115.1 Parachlamydiaceae bacterium
GTTCTTTTCTTTCCTCATTTATAACATTTATATTAAGAAAAAATAGATAATGAGCTATTTTCTTCCACGGAAATTTTTTCAATAAATCGCCCACATGCTTTAGTTCTGATGTCAACTCGCTAACTTTGATTAAGACCTCTTTAATCTCTGAAAGACCTTTCTGATAAGCAAAATCAATTTGCTCTTCCAAAATCTCTAATCCCCGATTTATGGCTTGATTTTTTCCTTTAAATAAAAATTTTAAAACTGAAAAAATTTCTGTGTCTTTGTAATATGCTTCCGCTATCGAAGCCATACTTACAAGTTGGCTATCCTTAAGAGGCCTCTGGATAATTATTCTGAGAAATTTCCGTGCTTTTTTGCGAACTAAGTCATCTTCATTATCATAAATGCTAGAAAGTTTAGCCTGATCGGTAAAAATTATTAGAAGATTTTCTGTAGTTTCATAACATTGAAGACCCGCATCAATAGTTTTACGCCAATAGGGAATAGTTTTGTCGTTTACACCATGTATATCTAGATGCAGCAATACACTGGATACAACGACACTGTTTTCTAAACAGATGTTATTAATAAGAATACTTATTAAATCCAGTGAGATTGATCCAATTTTTGAGATAATATTGTTTAAGATAAGTCGATCTTGGTTCGACATATCAGAAATTCTATGAATTAAAACATAAAGAGCCTCATGATACGCCGGAGAGCCTGAATTTGTAAAATTTTTCACCTGATTTAAAAGAATATTTGACGCCAAAAGTGAAATTAACTCTTTCTTTTTCTCATAAACAGCATGGAAAAGTTGATATTGATCGGTTACATAATTAGTAAAAAAGTCATTTAAAATAGCCTTACAATCGGATAAAGAAAGTTCTGTAATGCAATCTAAAATCTTAAGAACTACCTCAGTCATTTTGTCCTTAGACAAAGTAATGATTGATTGCAATGCGAGATTATTGAAATATTTTTTCTTATCTTTTTGACCATATTTTAAAGCCTCCTTATAAAGCATAAAAGTGGTCGAATGATGTTGAGGAAGTAGTTTGAACTTACATTTTTCAAAAAGTTCCATTAATTCCAATGCATCATCCTCATGAGATGTTGGAATGTTTCTTTCAATACACTTTAATATACAAAGATTCAAAGTCTCATCTTGAGGTCGAACCACTCCATAAAGTTGCATAATCGAAAAGAATTCTAGAATATTTTTAGGATTATCTTGCTGTTTTAAAAAATTGACATATCCATTTTCAATTTTTCCTGACATTTTTTGAAAAAGCTGTTTAGATTTAGAAAGTGACCAGAGGCAAGTGAGAAATAATGATGATAGTTCCTGATTAAATGTAAATAAACCTTTGTGAAACACAACTTCCACTACTGAAAACTTTAAGTCAGAAAGCTTATGTACCTCCTTAGTATGAATAATTTTGAAAAACTTAAAAAAATTTAATAAAACTGGAAAATAAATTTCAGTTGTGGATAAAACATTTGTTTTGCAAATTTCATTCCAAAACTTTATTAATTGATCAAGGCTAGGATTAATAAAAAAAAACTGTTCTTGAGCTTGTATTAGAATAGGTATTGTTGAAGCTTTCGAAAAAAAACATCTCTGAATTACATTCCGGACAAGTTCAGAAAGTGTTTTAGATGGGGATGGGATTTTTATTTTTACTTTGCTCCAAAAAATTATCGCACTATCTATAGATAATCGATTAAGTAATAAAATAACGATTGATTCAAAATTTGTAATCTCTTTTAAATCATCTTGACTAAGTTCCTCTGAAATCTCTTCAACAATATGTTCACCGGTCTTTTGATTTTCTAATAATAATATGTAAATTTTCCATTTGCCTTGGCTTAACTTTTCAGCTTCTAAACGTGAGTAAATATGATTCGGATAACGAATACACATCATTGAAAAAACTTCAAGGGTAGCAATTGGCCGATCTTTTTTATTTAATTTTGTTTTTAAAGTATCCCAAAACCTTATCCCACATTCATAGGAATACATATGGAAAGCCTTAATCCAATCAATATCCGAAGAGGATCCTTTTTCCAAATCAGGAAGCCATGATGAAAGTTGTCTAGCGAGCCATGCCCTTTCCTTTTTGTCTTCTGAAAGTAATAAAAAGAGCGAAATACTTTCTACAAGTTCTTTTGAAAGCGGAGTTAAATTGTTTTGCACCGCAAGCAAAAATAATATTCGTTCAAACCTGCCAATTATAAGGTCATTTTCAATCATCGCATAGGCGATTTCCTTACTCTCGGGGGGCAAATTATTTGTTCCTTTTGGGAAAAGACTATCTAATGATATCACCTTTAAAAATAAAGAAGCTTGCTTTTCTTTTTTTACTAAAGCGATCCCTTTAGGGATATGAATACAATGCTCTCTGAGAAAAAGACTTAATCTTCCTTTATTCGAAATATTCCATTCGGCTTTGAATTTTTCAGAGCTATCTTGGAATAATGTCAAAAGTAAAGCTATTTGATACACCTCTTCAACATCCTCTAAAAATAAGTGCAGATCGCTTTCAATTTTTTCTTCAATAGCTTTCAACCATTCATCAGGTAAATCTCGATTTAATTTTTTAGCTGCTGCTTGAAAATGAAAATGGCAACTTATTAGAAAGTCTGCCGGTTTTTCCATGTGCCATCTCGCACGCTCTAAAATAGCATTAAATATATACAGCTCTTTTTTTTGAGTTCTTTTTAATGCAGTCTCAATGACGTTTTCAATTGAGCATTCGTTATCAATTAAAATATGGTCTTTATGCATCCATTGGAGAGCCGCTAGGCCAGATCTAAAG
>JACDDG010000037.1:0-1647 GCA_013817115.1 Parachlamydiaceae bacterium
AGGCAATCTTAATCTTGAATTTGAGGATCAGTGTATACAGGCGGAATTTAAAGGTAGATCTGTAACACTTTTATTTTCCTCTTTTTATGCGTTAAAAAAACTTCTTTCTTTATATAGAAAAATGAATAAAGTTAGTTGCTTCTCTGTAATTCAGGATTCTGCTCGATATCTTTCGTTAACTTGCTATATAGATGAATTTTTAATCTTTGAGTCAAATCCAGATTTTAAGCAAAATTGGGTAGGACGATATTTTGGGGTAGAAAGATCAAAAATTTTCTACTCCCAATTTTTTTTATTATTTTTAAAAAAAATTAAACAGGGATGAAAATCAAATTTTGACAATTTAAGTACTACTACACTGTGTACTAGACTAAGACCACTTGACCCCTATGCGTAGACGAAGGATTTCAAATGATACCAAGATGCTGCGATCAGCGACGAGGTATTAGCCTAAGCTATTGCCGAGGAGCTGAGCGCGGCAGATTGGTATCATTTGGAATCCTGCGCCACGCATAGGGGTCATGTGGTCGAGACTATTAGGCACTCTTGGAGATGTTTTCTGTTTCCGCCTTCTTGTGATGCGAAATATACAGCGAAAGATGGTGTCCAACGGTATGCAAAAAGTTTTTTTCGTTACGAATGATATCTTTTTCAGGAGGTTTATAGATTATAACGGCGACAGGATTATGAAATCCCATTACAGGTATATAGAAATTTTGACACAACGGTAATGTTGAAGTCGAAAGGCCTGCTTCTTTGCCATTTTCTAGCACCCAGCGTGCTGCAATTCTTTCTTTTTCATCTCCCGTTAGTTTTGAAATTGTATTGGGCCGCAAGGATGGATCTTTAACAAGAATTTCACATTTTCCTCCTAATGTCTTTTCTAAGCAGACTTCAATATCATTTAATGTATCTTTCATAGAGGTATTTTCTAAGATGCAATGCACAATTTCATATAGTGCCTGTGTAGACTCTTCATGGTGTTGTAACATTTTCTGATGCTTCGCTGAGCGCTCTCCTAACACACCTGCTATGAAGGCAGTTAGGAAATAAAGAACTAATACAGCGAGATTTTCAGGTGTTTGAAGATCTACAATTTCTTCTGGAGAAGCAAAAAAACTTCCCCAAAGAATAGCACTCATAATCGCAGAGGCGAGGAGAGGCCCTTTTTTGTAGAAGAGGCTAAATAATAAAATACTCGCCAAAAAAACTAAACCTGCAATTTTAAAGCCTATAAAAGGCAATAAATACATGTTGATTCCCCCGAGAAGTCCGGTGAAACAGAAAATACTAAAATAATCAAAAAAACATTTTTCACTTGATAGTTTAAAAATGGAAAAAATACTTGGGATCGGGGTAAATTCTTCTTTAACTACCAGCATATCAGTATCATGACATTCCTTTGCAAGCCGTTCAAATAAACTAAACTGGTTGAGCAGGTATATACTCTTATGTGATCTACCGACAATAATAAGATTTACATTATAGTCGTGCACAATGTGTTTAATGCCTAAAGCAATATCGGAATTATTAGTCGAAATGTATTCTCCTCCTAAATCTTTAGCAAGATTTATATTTTTAACTAATGAACTACTTTCATTTTCAGATAATCGCCTATCATCGTTCACATGTAATGCAATCCATTGG
>JACDDG010000037.1:1657-11679 GCA_013817115.1 Parachlamydiaceae bacterium
ATCCATTGGAGGTCTAAATTATAAGCTAACCTACGAGCAGTTCGTATCAATTTTTGTGAGTGTGGGTGATGGCTGATAGCTACAAGCAACTTTTCTTTGGGACCCCAGTCTTTGAGTATGTTTTTTGCTTTAGGAATCATTCCTCGGAGATCACTGTCTACAATTTCCGCTACATAACGTAGCGTAATTTCTCGTAACGCAGTCAAACGCTCTTTTTGAAAAAAATTTCGAGCGGCAATTTTAGATTGAGCATTTAAATATACATGTCCGTCTTTTAAACGTAATAGTAACTCATCAGGGGTAAGATCGATCAGTTGAATAGAGGTGTTAGGCGTAAACAATAAATCCGGAACAGTTTCTCTTATGGTGATGTCTGTAAGGCTTTCGATTATATTTTTTAAACTTTCTATGTGTTGAATGTTCAGGGTGGTGTACACATCTATTCCTTTATCAAGGATTTCTAATACATCTTCCCATCGTTTAAGGTGACGCACTCCTGGGATGTTGCTATGCGCAAGCTCGTCAATTAAGACAACATCAGGCCGGATTTTTAAAATTGCATCTAAATCAAGTTCATCAAAATATTTGTCTCGATAAAGTACTTTTTGATAAGGAATGGTTTTAAGGTCTTTAGCCAGAAGTTCAGTTTCCCTTCTTCCATGTGTATTTATCAAACCAACGAGAATATTGACTCCATTTTGCCTTAGAATCTGAGCTTCTTCTAGCATTGCATAGGTTTTGCCTACTCCGGCTGACATCCCGAGAAAAATTTTTAGTTTGCCTTTAGGGGAAATACAAGAAGATGAAAGGTGGTTTTTCCAACAGGATGAAGGAGTAAGGTTTAATGGTTGAGAGTTGTTACTCTCGGAGACTTTTTTTGAGTCCTCGGGGGGGGAATTGTCAAAATCCTTATTTTTCTTCATAGCACCCTCGAAGAAAGGATATAAATATTAACACTGGTCTACCTATTTTTATTCTATACCAATTTGAATAATAGGGGTACTAAATAGTTATATTTTATTTTGTAATTAATGATCGGATTTTAAGCTAACTTACTAGAAACCCTTGCTGCACGTATGCCTCTTTTCGACGTTGAGACAGTGCCAACTTATCCGGTTGAGTCGTATCAAAGAGGTCATACGTAAATGCAAATTGTAATGCGAGGGGATTTGCCTCTGGTCGCAAGTTAAATAAAACTGTTGCTTCATTGAGGTTTTCTAATAGTGTTGTTATACCAATAGGTTCAGGGGAAGGCCGCATGATAATAGCGTGCGGAAGAAAGCTTTCTGAAGGTGATTTCCATAGCAGTTCATCGACGTAGCGTGCTACTTCATCATTTGCTACAGAGAAAAGCACCCGCATTTTATTGGAAAAAAAACGTTGTGCCATAATAACTAATGCTTGTCTTTTCGCATTGCTGTCCTTTACCGGGATAAAAATTACTTTAGGTGTTGTCATGGAGATCCACCGCCTGAGATGTTAAGGTAAAGTTTTTCGAGATCACACCGCATGATATAATATATTTAAATGCTTCTTCAACTTTCATATCCAAATAAATAAGATCTTTTTTTTCATAAATGACGAGAAAACCGGAGGTGGGATTTGGGGTTGTGGGAATGAAAACTGTTGAGAGAGTGGGTCCATTTGGATTATTTATTGGGGGGAGATCGTCACGTGTTACGAATCCAATACTGTAAGCATTTAAATGCGGGTAGGGAACCATCACTACTTGCTTAAAAGACTGATTTCTGTCAGAGAAAATTGTGTTAATGACATCTTGACTTCCTTTATAAATCGTTCTGACAATAGGAATGCGATGCAGGATGTAATCCCATATTTTTATAAGGTAGCGAATCAAGAACCAGCTGGTAAGAAATCCTAAAAGAACTGTGAAGGCAAAAAGAAAAATTAAAATAAGTAATTTACTGATAATGAGTTGTATTTCTTCACTGTTGACAAGAAAAGATCCTGAATTAAAGAGGCCGAAATAATTAAGGGCACTTTTGACCCCTCCCACGAAAGGATCAGTTAAAATGTTAAAGAAAAACTTTATAACAAAAATTGTGAGGGCCAAGGGCAATAAAATGATTAGTCCGGTAATAAGATATTTTTTCACGAAGGTGCCTTTATAATTGTAATTAGTTACTCTTTACTTGTTGTTACCACCAAGTGCAGGCCTCACGTGCGGGTTGCAGTATTTATTTGCTTTTACCCGCCCTACCGGGGCGGATGTTTTGGGAGGATGCAAACCCCGGGTTCCGCTATCGCTGCACACCAGGGGTATTAACAGATCCCCCCACAGGGTAGGGTGTAGAATTAAGGCGAAAAAAAGTGCAGGATTTCGAAGCAAATTTTGTCCAAATATTCTATGCGTCAAAATCTAGGCATCCCCACAGTCAGCAATGTGTCCGGAGCTCCAGAGGGAGCGGTATATGCCAAGCCCATAGTGTAGGCACTGAGGGGGCCAAACTATGGGTCGATTAAAAAATGTGCAGAGCTCTAGGTCATTTTTTTAATTAAACCCATAGCTTGCCCCTCAGGGGCTACGCTATGGGCTATACATCTGCCGCTCCCTCGGAGCTTAGGGTATTGCTTACTTTATGGCCGCCTTGGTTTTAACGCAAAAAATACATGGACAAAATTTGCCATCAGATCCTAAGCACTTTTTCACCTTATTCTACACCCTACCCACCGGGTGATAGAAAATACAAAATCAAAAATTAAGAAGCTAAAAAAGCTATTTCTTGTTCCTGTCCCCCGGCAGGGGAAACCGGGTGCACACCCTCACAAACGCGCGCGCCGTACGGCTCGAGAAAGGAACATATCTGTGATTATTTATATTTCTTGCGTTTTGTCGACTTAAAATGTTCTCTTTTCGCTTCTCGTTTCCCTTCTCTTTCAGGCCCGCGTCTTCCTTGCCTGTCACCGACTAAATTCCATTTTCCTTCTAGAGAAATGAAATTAACTTCTTTCAGCATGACGCTTATCCGTTCGCCGGAAGCATAAATTTTATTCGAATGCCTGCCTTCAAGATGCTGCTTTTTATCGTCGTAAACGAAATAATCTTGATCCAATTCGGAGACATGTAAAAATCCTTCAAGAAGGAAATCCAAAATTTCAAAGCTAAAGCCGAAATTCTTTACTCGTGTCACAACAGCGTCGTATTGCTTGCCGGGATTGTCCACGTGAATTTGGTTCAATAGACGAAGTTTTTTCAGGAGAAGGACACTATTTTCCGCTTTTGCGCTTATACGTTCCTGATCAGAACACTGCTTTGTGATGAGTTCAAGCTTTTTAGGCTCTAAACCTTCTTCAAAGAGCGAGCGGTGGATAATAAGGTCTACATAACGACGAATTGGACTTGTGAAATGGCAATAGTGTGTCAGTCCGAGCCCGTAGTGACCAATATTTTCAGGGGAGTACTGCGCTTGACGCATGCGACGGATGTAACTGACAGCAAGGTACTGTCCAAAAGAGGTGTCCATGGCTTCATTAAACAATTCTTGCAGCTGATTGGGAAGCGGAATTTCCGGCAGAGTAAATCCAAAGGCTCCGGCAAGAATCGAAAAATCCTTCATATTTTCTTCTGAAGGTTCTTCGTGGATTCTATATGCAACCCCCTTGCCTGCTTTATCCAGGTGCATAGCTATCGTTTCATTCGCCTTAAGCATGAATTCTTCGACCATTTGGTGAGTAATGTCATAAGAAACGTACTCGGTATCAAAGGGGACACCTTTTTCATCCACTTTGATCACTAGATCAGGCAGAGCAAATTCAATGCTGCCTCTTTCGAAGCGTTTGACTTTAAGTAAATTACAAAGTTCCACCATAAGTTTTAAAGTTGGACCATGTTTGCTTTTTCTTTTGCCGTCCAGCACTTCTTTTGCAGAAGTATAGGTGAACCGTTTGCTGCTTTTGATCACAGAGCGATAAATCTTGTGAGATGTTAAATTTCCTTTAGTGTCAAAGTTCATTTCGACAGAGATCGTCAAGCGATTTACATCAGCTTTTAAGCTGCATAAGTTTTCTGAAAGAGCTTTAGGAAGCATAGGCAAGCAGTACCCAGGAAAGTAAGTGGAATTGCATCTTTGGCTGGCTTCGAGATCAATAGCTGAGCCTTCTTTAACATAATGCGATACATCGGCGATGTGAACAATTAATCGGTAGAAGCCTCGTTTATTTTTGGAAAGTGTAAGTGCATCATCGAAATCTTTGGCTGTTGTCGGGTCAATAGTGAAAGATTCAAGATCTCGTAGATCTTTTCTATCTGCAATATCTCGTTGAGAGACTTGTTTTCCAAAACTGAGAGCTTCTTTAATGACTTTGTCAGGAAATTCACCGCGCAATTCGTATTCTTCTATAGCCGCAGGGATGTCACATGAGGGATCGCTTATATTTCCAAGGCAATGCGAGACACTGCATTCTGTCGCATGATCTTTAGTGCCCCATTCTAGCACTTTCATGACTACTCGATCGCCTTCTTTTAATGGCAAATCATCGGAAGGGATAACGACAACTTCTTGAGCTGTTCCAAGCAATGGCACATATGCTAATATTTCGCCGTATTCGGAAATAGAGGTGATGATACCGGCAATATGAGTACGGCTGCGCGATAGTATAGTGACGACTTTTCCTTCGGGACCTTTTTCCGAAACAACTTCGGTATTAACGGCGACCTCAACACGATCTCCATCAACAGCATTTAGTGTAAGATGTTTTGGAATGAAGATGTCGCCTTCATCGGAAGGCTCATCATGCTTGACAAATCCGAATCCTCTTGGGTGCATGCTAATTACCCCTGTAACAACAGGTGTCTGATTAGCGTATTCGTAACGACCGCGCTTGAGTTTGATGTTTTTCTCTTTGGACAGAGTTTTCATTACATCTTTAAAAACATCTTTATGCTGATCCGGAAGAGACAGCTTTTGCATTAGCTCGCGAGCGGTAAGAGGAGTGTAGCTGCGCCCTTGAATGTATTGCCGAATAGTTTTTAAAAGATTCGCGAATAGTTTTGAGTTGTTTGACGGTGGCGTCTCAGCCGGAGTTATATTTTTTCTTTTTGCCATAGAAACTTTTGGTGTTAGCTGTTATAGTGGTTTATTACCACCAATTCCCGCTAAAAATTGAAGAGTGGCTGAGCCCGGATTGCCTAAGGACTCAGTTTGGAACGAATTAGTAGCCTCTATTACAGTTTACTAGCTACCGGTGGAGAGCGAAATGAGCTTTGTTGCTCTGGCTCAGCCAGTCTTCATCTTTTAGCGAGAATTGCTGGTTTATTTCTTAGTTTACCATAGAGTCTGTTTACATGGGGAGAATTTTAGATGAGATATGATCACAAAAAAATTGAAGCTAAGTGGCAAGATCATTGGCTGCAAAATAAAACCTTTAAAGCAAGTATTGATAAGTCAAAGCCTAAATATTATGTTCTTGATATGTTTCCTTATCCTTCTGGTTCAGGATTGCATGTAGGGCACGTAGAAGGCTATACAGCGACCGACATTATTGCGCGTTATAAACGGCAGCGAGGTTTTAATGTTTTACATCCTATGGGATGGGATAGTTTTGGTCTACCGGCTGAACAATATGCAATTAGGACAGGAACTCATCCTGCGGTCACCACTCAAAAAAACATCGACACTTACCGCCTGCAACTACGTTCCTTAGGATTTAGCTACGATTGGGACAGAGAATTTGCTACCAGTGATCCCAAATATTACAAATGGACTCAATGGATCTTTACAAAGCTTTATGAAAAAGGCTTAGCTTACGAAGCTGAAATGTTGGTTAATTATTGTCCAGAGCTTGGAACTGTAGTCGCTAATGAAGAAATCGAAAATGGTTTGACCAAAGAAGGGGGCCATCCGGTTGAACGGCGTCCCTTGCGTCAATGGATTTTAAAAATTACAGCTTACGCGGAGCGTTTAGCTGACGACCTCGAATTAGTTGACTGGCCTGAAAGTTTGAAAAAACTTCAAATTAACTGGATTGGACGCAGCGAAGGGGCAAATATCCATTTTGCGCTCGAAGGTCACCCCGAAAAAATTTCTGTATTTACGACACGTGTCGATACACTTTTTGCCGCAACTTTTTTGGTGTTGGCGCCTGAACATGCGCTAGTGGATGTTTTAACTACTTCTGAGCACGCTTCTGCCGTAGCAGACTATAAACGTATGGCAGCATCGAAGAGCGATTTAGGTCGTACAGATCTAAATAAAGAAAAAACAGGAACTTTCATCGGCGCTTACGCTATCAATCCTTTGACGGGTGTACCGATTCCTATTTGGATTGCAGATTATGTACTAGCAAGTTATGGCTCCGGAGCTATCATGGCAGTTCCTGCTCATGACGAAAGGGATTTCGAATTTGCAAAATGTTATAAGTTGCCGATTATCCCTATATTCAATCCTGATTTTGAAAAATGCGCGAATCTGCTTCCTGTTGGAGGCTCACCAGAAGAGTATCGAGAGCGCATTAAGCGCGGGGAATATTGCTGGACAGGTGAAGGCACTTACATGAACTGTAAAGGGACTGAAATTTCTCTTGATGGAATTAAAGATATCGCTACCGGGAAAGCTACAGTTGTTGAATGGCTTGAGAAAAAAGGGATCGGATCTGCCACGGTATCGTTCAAGTTACGTGATTGGTTATTTTCACGTCAGCGTTATTGGGGGGAGCCGTTCCCGATTTTGCATTTTGCAGATGGTACTAAGCGAGTTCTTGAACTTGATGAATTGCCACTTTGCCCCCCGGAAGTCACAAGCTACAAACCTTCCGGAGATGGAAAAAGTCCTCTGGAACAGGAACGATCATGGGTGGAAATTACAGATACAAAAACAGGTCAAAAAGCGTTACGTGAAACAAATACGATGCCTCAATGGGCTGGTTCGTGTTGGTATTATTTGCGTTTTTGTGATCCTCAAAATTCAGAGCAAGCCTGGAGTCCTGAAGCAGAAAAATACTGGATGTCTGTAGACCTTTATGTGGGGGGTGTTGAACACGCTGTGCTTCATTTGCTTTATGCTAGGTTCTGGCACAAGGTCCTGTTTGATACAGGACTTGTTTCTACAAATGAACCTTTTCAGACGTTGCGAAATCAAGGAATGATCGTTTGTCGTTCTTACCAAAACAGTAATGGTTCTTATGTAGAACCTGCTTTTGTGTGTGAAAAAGATGGGCAATACATTGACACCCGCACAGGTGAGCAGTTACGTAGCCAAGTGGATAAGATGTCGAAGTCTAAGCTCAATGGTGTAACGCCGGATGAAATCATTGAAGAATTTGGCGCAGATTCTTTACGTCTCTACGAGATGTTTATGGGGCCGCTTGAAAAAGAAAAAATCTGGAATACAGATGCTGTAAGCGGATGTTACCGTTTGCTTACTCGTTTTTATGATTTAATCGTTTCAGATAAGCTTTCAGATGCTCAGCCATCTGAAGAGGCGTTAAAATTAGGGTATCGCTTGCTAGATGGCGTCACTAAAGATGTGGAAGCTTTGCAGTTTAATACCGCTATTGCCAAGATGATGGAATTTATGAATGAATTTACTCGTTTGGCGGTATATCCTAAGCAAGTGATAAAAATGGCGGCGCAGGTGCTCATGCCATTTGCTCCGCATTTAGCTGAAGAGATTTGGGAGAAGTTGGGTTGCACAGATGTTCTATCGACAGCTCCCTATCCGGAAGTAATTGAAAGCTATTTATATGATGCTATAGCCACATATGTGGTCCAAGTAAACGGGAAGTTGCGTGGTAAATTTGACTTGCCTAAAGATCAATCTGAAGAGGTGATTTTGGAGCTGGCAAAAAAACATCCGCAAGTTGCCAAGTTTCTTGAGGGGGCGACAATCAGCAAAGTTATTTTTGTGCCAAATAAGTTACTGAATCTTGTGGTGAACTAAATACGGGTGCGCAGAATTTCGGTAAATTTGTGGGCGGTATAGCATTATTTTTTAAGGCAATTTAACACGGAGACAAAAAGGCACAAAGACACAAAGATAGCGGCAAATCTTAGTTTGTTTAAGCTGGTATTCCGGCCTTTGTGTCTTTGTGTCTTCTAAATAACAAAATTGCAACCCATTGATAATCAAGGGTTTAAAATCTGCAATTGTTATTTCTCGACAGGGGGGCCGAAGACTCTGTCTCGCTCTCTGCTGAATTAATGCTTTGCCTCATAAAATTTCAACAATTTTTGCTAATACTTTCTTTTAGGTCTTGATCTAACCAATCTTTTGTAATGAAGCTATTAACAAGCTCGAACTTTCTTTTAGTATTTTTGCACTTTTGAATATTCTCAATAAATCCGAGTCTACTAAGATTTAATGTTAGTTCCTTTTCCATACCTTTAAACGCCATAAATGAACAAATTTCTAAACGCTGATCAAAAGTCGCTAGCCTATTTTTATGAAGTTGCTCTAATATTTGAATAACAAAGTCGGATGATTTGAAATTTCCAATTACCCTTTTTAATGGAACTAAGATGCCTTCATAATTGGTTTTATTATTTACTAATTTTGCAAAATTTCTTAGAGTTTTACGATCAGAAGGGGAGCAAAAAGTGAAATGGGACACATAGTCATCAAAACGCAGCCAGCGCTCCCATCCAATTTTATAGCCAAATGAAAAAATATTGTTGTTTACTGCAAGATTCTTGATTTTGGTGAGAAAAAGGAATATAAGTTTTTCGACTGCTATAAAATCATACATATTACTGTGGGTATCTTCATTTTTGCCTTTATTTAATTCTAGATCGATAAAAAAGTTGTCAAGAGCCATTTGACGATCATAATTGGAAAATTCCTTATAAAATGCTTTGGCTGATGTATGGGATGTTTTAAAGAGTTTCTTGTTTAAGATTACACAGTTACCGCCCACTTTTAGATAATCCCAAAGAGTCATAAGAGCGAAAATTGCGGCTTTAACGTTAGAGTAAGTGCAGTTCCCAACGCTTTGCTCTTTCATAAGAGAATAAAAAAGCTCAGTAGCATTTAATTCTTTTATAATTTCATCAACCGAAATGTAGTTTTGTTTTGTGAAATTAAGACGTTTAGCTATATTATCAAGAAATTGTTTCGTTATCTTTTTCTTACTACCAATATGGTAAATTGTCCAGCCGGGAAAACCGTTTGATGCTGAACCTCTATTGCAATAGATGAAATAGTTTTTAAAAAAAATAAGGGTGACCGAATGCCAATTCCATCCTGAGCACATTAAAATAGGGTAGCAGTAAGAAGGATCTTTAATTTTGTTAAAAGTATTAACAATATTTTTATGTGTCGCATTATCATGCCAGATAGCAGTTGAAAGACCTTGCGCTATCCAATGATGCATATCTTTAGTTACAAGATTTAACTTCGACTTCGCAAAATTATCAAATGATGTTAATAGCATTGTCATCGAGAAGGGGTCATTAAACCCCTCAAGATTTACCGTTGAGCCATCAGGTAAGGGAACTTTGCCTTTTAAGCTGAAAATATGGGCAAAACGTTTCCATTCCAGTTGACGATAAAGTTTTTCATTAATTTTCATAACACTTCTCAAGCATGAGAGAGACAATGCATGGGGAGTATTAGTAACAATTTTGGCAACTAAGTTGCAAAATTTTTTGCTTCCTTGCACTTCAGAAACTGTTTCTTCATCTTCACATCGATGACCGTTATCTCTTTGAACATCTTTAATAAATCCATTTTGAGATAAGATCGCGATAGCGCCGGATTCTTCGTCGCTTAGGTAGGGATATGAGGGTGCATTGAAATTAGTGGAATTATATATTTGCATGGTTGTGAGTTTTATTTTTTTTAATTTATTTTAGCAGAATAGCGGATTTCCTACAATTGAGTGAATGAATCGGATGCACATCTTTCCAATTCTGGCGTCGTCCATGTTTCTGCTTCGCCGACCCATCCACCGCCCATAGATTGATAAATGTCTACAAGTGAATTTAATAATCCTTGTCGCGTTTGCGCCCAAGAAAGCTCTGCCGGGAAATATTGCTCCTGTGCTTGAATAACTACAAAGTATGGAGA
>JACDDG010000038.1 GCA_013817115.1 Parachlamydiaceae bacterium
TTTTCAGGTAGCTGCGAGAAAGGACTAAGAATTTCCAAATATTACGTGATTTCGCTTTTTTGGGATAGCGCTCCACCAGCACATTGACAAGTGCATCTTTGCTGTAAAATGCTTGACCTCCGCTTACCGAATGAAAGAAATACAATTGATATCCTTTTCATATTTTCTTTCCGTAGTGTTTCTTATGGGTTTCAATGAAAACATCCATTTGTTGGCCTACGAAGACTTGGTATTTTGATTCAACGAGGAATATAGCTTGCAATACTCGGATATCGATTTTTTCCGTAATATCATTTGTTATGTTTTGCTTTGCAACAAAATAAATTCGAGCGCTATGAATTTTTGTAAGCCCTCAAGAAGTCATGGTGTAATAGCTTGGAGATCTCCGCTATCCGCTCCGATCTCAAGCTATTGCACCATGACTTCTTGAGCTTTTAAAAAAAAATCAAACATCTTGAAATTTATTTTCTAATGCTGCAATCTCACAGCATGATTATCGATCACATTCTTGCTATGTTTACTTCTGAAGTTCGTAATTCTGACGCAATGCGTGCATTAGTAGCATTGAGTCTAACTTATTCTGAACAACTTCAATCCACTCAAGAACAACTTACAAAAGCTTTGGACAAAATCAAAGTCTTGGAAGATGAAATAGCCAAACTACGAAAAACCCCAAAGCGTCCTAAGTTTAGCCCTAATAACATGCAGCCTAGAGAACGAAATAAAGGCTCATCAAAGCCTAATCCAATGCCGCTTGATAACGGTCCTTCTCTTGCACTAAAAGAGGTTTCTGAAATTATAGTTAAACCTGAAAATATTCCCGTAGGATCGCGATTTAAGGGGCATCAAACTTTTACTGTGCAAGAAATTAATATTATCGCCAAAGAAATTACATATAAATTAGAAGTTTGGCATACACCAACAGGAGAAGTCCTGCGCGGAAAAATTCCTACCGAATTAAAAGGGCAACATTTCGGCCCAACCCTCAGAGCGCTTGAAACAAACCTTTATGCACAGGGTATGAGTCAACCAGCTATACACGAGTTTTTGGGTGGTTTAGGAATTGAAATATCTTCAGGGCAAGTCAATAATATTCTTCTAAATGAAGCCGAAGGTTATTCAAAGACTAGCGAAGCCATTTTAACTGCAGGACTAGAAGAAGCCCCCTATATCCGAACAGATGACACTGGAGAGAAGCATCAGCATAAAAGTGGCTATTGCACTCACATTGGAGGAGAATATTTTGCTTACTACAAAACTTCATTTAGTAAATCCCGTGAAAATTTTCTCAAAATTCTTTTACAGGGCAAAGAAGGATATCGTATCAATGACTCCATGATATGGCACCTTTTTCAGTGTGGTGTTGAAGACGATGTACTTAATCTTTTTGAGAACTATAAGGGAAAGAGCTATGAAACAAAAAAAGGCATCAAACGCTTATTAAATGGTTTGGGATTAAAAGCCAAAAAAATACGCCAACAGTGCATCGAAGCAGGGCTAGTAGGCTATATTACCACTACAATTCTTAAACAAGGTCAGATTCTCATGTCTGACAGAGCTGGTCAATTTGCTTTATTTGATCACGCAGCTTGTTGGATTCATATGGAAAGACCATTACGCAAAATTATTTGCACTAGCCGGGAAATAGAAAACCAGCTTAAAGGGGTTCGAAATGCCATTTGGACAATTTATAAAAAGCTTAGGGAAGCTGTCTTTACAGGGGAAGATAAAGCCGTTGTAAATCAGCTATATGACGATCTTGTCAAAATGAAGACAGGAAGTTCTGAGATAAATGATGTTATCGCTAACTTTAAGGCATTTCGTGATGAGTTACTGAAAGTTTTAGATCACCCTGGAATCCCTTTGCATAATAACGATAGCGAGAGAGACATCAGGCCTGTGGCGAAAAGGCGAAATATTTCTGGGAGTACAAAAAGCGACCTTGGGCGGAAATTTCGAGATGGTCTTATGGGTATTAAGCAGACTTGCTTTCGAGTTGGCTATAATTTTTGGGATTATTTACAACGATGGCACCGAGGCGATCCTCCAGATCTGTCAAAACTTGTACGACATCGCTACCAAACATCAGCTACGTAAGGATGTGCTCATACTTGCCTTAAATAGGTAAGTCCTTAAAAAGTTATGGTGCGCAGCGCCATGACTTTTTAAGGACTTACAATTTCCCAAACATTTGCCTTTTGAGAAGCAAGGGCATCTTTAGTAAATTCATTTTCAATTACGTCATTGGATTTATTTACTATGGCTAATATAATGTCTTGAATTGTTTTGTTTTTACAAAATAACGAATTGCTATCCTGAAATCCATTAATTAGTAAAAGGATAACTTTAGCTTGGTAAATTCTTTCAGAAATTTTAGGTAACTGGAACATGATCTGCTTGAAATTTTCTATTTACCGAGATAGTAGGGCTGAATAATTTCCCTTTCAGAAACATGAGAACTATGAATGTCTTTTTGCTCTATGCAAGTCTATTCATCAAAATAAATGATAGATATTAAAATAGCGTCAACAAATATTTTTTGGCAAATCAAAATTTATTGTTTCTTGATTTTTTCCGCTATTTCTTTATAATGGAAGATATACATCAATTTTAATTTTACATATGAAAGAAATCAATAACTTCAATGGGGAAAATCTTGATGTCTAAGAAAAGCGCCCTTGGATTGAGACAAAAGTCTAATTAATTGACTTTATAGTTTAAAGTCCTCGTTTTCTTTGAATCAATTATAAAAAAAACTAAAGGATTTAAATGAATTTCAACTCGTATTTTATTGCACATTTTTAGGGGACGACGCCTAAGATCGGTGAGTCTAAAATTACACGTATCAGCGGAAGGTGGCTTCAAGGCCGCCTTACAGTGGCCAATACAAAAACTAAAATTGGCAGAGGTTCGGATTTAAGGATGAAATGAAAGCCTTAATGAAGCTGGAGCTGAAAGTAATCGCGAACCCTAAAGGAACAGCGGTGAATTTGTCACTAGTTTAGATAAGCCCGATGACTGTTTAACAGTAAGACCTAAACGGAACCCTACTTTCTTGATGATTTGTTCAAACAAATTCAAGAAGGGTAGGAAATGGGCAAGAAAGAAGAAAATGTACATTTTGTCTGTGCAATTTGTCAGCAAAATGTGGTGTCGTTGCAAAATGGAAGCTACAGAAATCATTGTCCTTTTTGCTTGGGATCTATTCACGTGGATAATAAGCCAGGAGACAGGAGTAGCTCATGTAAGGGAGAGATGGTTGCTTCTCGATTAATTTATAACGGGAAAAAAGGATGGCAGATTATCCACGAGTGTAAAAAGTGTGGCATTAAGTAAATAAAATTGCAGAAGGAAATGTGCAGCCAGATGATTGGCCAACACTCATAGCATTAAGCCAAAAAATCTGAAAATGCTTTATATGCAAATATGGAAGGGTTTCTCTTAAATTGAGGCATATAGAAAGACGCTGTAAAAGAAACATTTTCCGCTTTGATCTCTCAAGAGAAAGAAATCTATACGTCCTGTTAAAAGGTTTTCAGGAAAAAATTTGCGCCAGTAGATCGAAAATAATGTAGAGGTTCTCTAATGAAAAAAATGAGCTGAGTTTACAGATTCTTCAAGAAGGGGACATCCCTTTGTTAGTGAAGACTTTTAACTTCCCTTGGACATCTCTTGAACCGACACAGGAAAAATGGAAAAAATATTATGCTGAACAAAAAGAAAATATTCGGACTGTGTGTATTGCAAAAGTGCAAAATGACTTTGTTGGGTATGGTAGCTTATTGAACGTTTCAGGGTATCCGAATTTCAAGAATGACGGCGTTCCTGAAATCCATGATGTCTGGGTTTCAGAAGCGCATCGAGGAAATGGAATTGGGAAGAGATTGGTCCAATATTTAGAGAAACTAGCTCTACAAGAACATCACAAGCAGAAAAATATATGTTAAGGAAAGAGCTATGAATAACATTGCAATACGTTCTGATATTTATCGCCTGGTTTCTTCCATTAGCCCTATGGATACGATAGAGGAAGAACACGTTAATTTTGTTCTAAATTGGATTGAGTCTGGAATTGAAATTTTTCGCACGGGAAAACCGGCAACTCCGGAAACCCATTTGGTTTCTTATTTTGTCGTGGCATCCCCAGATCAAAGCAAGGTTTTATTGGTCGATCATAAGAAAGCAATGCTGTGGCTTCCTCCAGGCGGTCATGTAGAGCCAGGAGAACATCCAAAAGAAACTGTGAGTAGAGAGATTAAGGAGGAACTCGACATTGAGGCTGAGTTCCTTTGCGACGAACCGATTTTGCTTACCGTCACAAAAACTGTAGGAAATGTCGCTAAGCACACAGACGTATCCTTTTGGTACTTGCTTAAGTGTGATCCTAACTCCGTTTTGAATTACGACGCAGATGAGTTTAATAAAATTGGTTGGTTTGGGATTGATGAGATTCCCTATGAGAAGTCAGATCCTCATATGAAGCGTTTTGTAGAAAAAATGCTCAATTTATTAAAATTAAATAGTTGCTTAACTGTTTTAGGGGGAAAATGAATATGAAAACTCTTTCAGAAGAACAACGCATTATTGATTGCCTGAACATTGATTACGGAATTAAAGTTACTACGCTTACGTTCCTTCCTTTAGGTGCAGATATAAATGCTTCAGTATATGAAGCTCGAGCGTATGATCATTTCACATACTTCGTAAAGTTAAAACGCGGCCACAATCATGAAATTAGCGTTACGATACTTTCATTGTTACATGATGCAGGAATTCAGATTATCCCTCCCATCAAAACGCTACATGGTCAATTAGCCCAACATATAGGCGACTTCACACTCATTGCGTATCCTTTTGTCGAGGGACAGAATGGATTTAGTCGTAATCTAACAGACGATCAATGGGTTACTCTTGGGAAAATGTTGCAGCAAGTTCATAAAGTGCAGGTACCACCATCAGTACAAAATCGAATCAGGAGGGAATCTTATTCAGCCAAGTGGCGAGAGGCCGTTCGATCGCTCTATACTTACATGGAAATTCACTCTAGCAGTGACGAAATTGCCATAAAGCTACTGACGTTTATGAAAGAGCATAAAGCATCCATTCATCGCCTGGTAGATCGTGCTGAACGCTTAAGCCAAATGATTGAGGAACAGTCGCCTGAATTCGTGCTGTGTCATTCCGATATTCATGGGGGTAATGTATTGATAGATGGACAAGGCACTATCTACATTGTGGATTGGGATGAACCTATCATGGCACCCAAAGAGCGCGATCTCATGTTTATTGGCGGTGGTGTCGCGAATGTTTGGAATATTCCGCGTGAAGAGGAATTTTTTTATAAAGGCTACGGAAAGACTAACATCAATAAGGTAATCCTAGCCTATTACCGACATGAGCGAATCGTAGAGGATATTGCAGAGTACGGTCAAGTGTTACTTTTGACGACAGCTGGGGGCGAAGACAGGGCAGAAATGTACGAGCATTTTATAGACATGTTTGAACCTCTAGGTGTCGTAGATATAGCATTCAAAACAGATGAGAGCTTCGCCAAATTATGTTGTATAAATGGGTTAAAAGAAAAATGAAAAAAATTATATGCATTATTGTATTCTGTCTATCCTTGGATCTCTCTCTGCATGGATTAGAACAACTGGGGTGTAATTCTATGAAAAAATCCATACAAATTATTTATATAAACGGGCCCTCAAGTGCCGGAAAAACGACACTGGCCGAAGCATTGCAGAAAGAGTTTGATGTGCCATTTCTACATATCGGTATCGATCGCGTCATTGGTATGATGCCAAATAAATTAAACAATTGGGAAGGCGGCCCTGCCCCCTTAGGATTTAGCTGGAAATTATCCGTTGATGAAACAGGGACCCCTGTCCATGAAATCCAAACAGGTCCTTTTGGAAAGAAAATGGTTAAAACACTAAAAGAAATCGTCTTAACCATGGCGCGAATGGGCCATCATATCATTGTAGATGATGTCTCTTTCGGAAAATGTGAGGTTGATGAGTGGAGAGAGGCTTTGAAAGATTGTAAAGTTCTTTGGATAGGGATTAAGGCCCCTCTTACCGTCTTAGAAGCAAGAGAAAAAGAGCGAGGTAATCGCATGCATGGATCGGCACGTGCTCAATATTTTAAAGTCCACAAAGACGTCGTCTATGACATTGAATTTGATACAAGTAGAGAACCTCTAGAAACCATTGTAAGAACCATCAAAGAACGTTATATCGGAAACTGAATTGAATTACTTTCGAGGAAAATTTTGATGAAAAACATTTTAGTAGTTCCCTATAACTCTGATTGGCCTAAAATATTTGAAATCGAAGCGGCAAAAATCAGTAACACTTTGGGAGATAATTGTATTATCGTTCATCACGTGGGTTCGACTTCTATACCTGGTCTTTTAGCAAAGCCTGTTATAGATATGATCGGGGTCTTAAAAGATCCTGAAAAATCCATTCAGGCCCTTGAAAAACTAGGCTTTAAATATAAAAGCGAATACAACATTCCGATGCGACTTTATTTTAATCGTTCTGAAGGCGTTGATACAAATCTTCATGTTTACGAAGAAGGCCACCCAGAAATTGAACTTAATTTGCTCTTCAGAGACTATTTGCGAGAGCATCCCGACGCAAGAGATGAATATGCCAAGTTAAAAGAAACGCTCTTGAAAGAAAAAGCTTCTTTTGAAAAAAACAACTCCATTTTTACAGGTTATAACCTTGGTAAAGATGCTTTCATAAGAAAAATTTTAAAGAAGTCAAGCTTTAACCGTATTCGTATTATGAAGTGCACTCATTACGCAGAATGGGAGGCAGCAAAAAGGTTACGGCTAAAATATTTTTTCGAGCCATTATCTATTGATGATCCCTATACGTGGACATTTGACCATAAAGAGCACGCTCATCTCATTTTGTATCACGGTGTGGAAATTATTGGGTATGCACATATCCAATTTTGGCCCAATCAAAGAGCTGCCTTGAGAATAATTGTTATTGATGAGCCTTATCGGCAGCATAGTTTTGGAAGTCAGTTTTTACAGCTTTGCGAGAAATGGTTGAAAAAACAGGGTATTCGTTCTTTGCAGGATGAAGCAAGGCCGAATGCCGTGACATTTTATCGTAGAAATGGGTATGTTGAAATGCCTTTTGAAGATCCTAGCGGTGAGCCACCAAGCTCTCAAGATGTTGCCATGGGGAAAAATCTATGAACAATGAAATTAATCAAAATAAAACCACCAACGAATTCAAAGGAGAAAATTTTCATTACGAATTTAGTAATTGCCCACCAGGTCATGAGCGATATTACATGAAAAAAACTTTAGATGGCTATGAGGACAAAATAGTTCAAAGAAAAATTGCCAGGACTGGTGTCTATGGTGTAGCCACAGAAAATGGCAGGTTATGAGCATCCCATAATCCTTCTCAATCATGCAAGCTGTGTGGCTATGACCGACTATGCCTTTCTTGCTGAAGATTTGAGTTCTCATGGATACGTCGTCATTTCTATTTAGCATGACCTCCAAGTAGATGAAGAAGGGCCGTCATTTTGGGAGGGGAGTAGTTGCTCAAGAAATGCCAAAGTCATCGATAACATCCTCTATGTTTTTGAATGGCTCAAAGCAACTCAAGCCACTTTGTTTCAAGGAAAAAGTGATCTAAAGCGGGTTGGATTAATAGGTCACTCATTGGGAGGCAATTCCTTTGGAAATATAGAGAGGCCATGGAGAGAAAAAAAGAAGAAGACTTCTTGCAAAATGGAAACAGATGTTTTAGTCTCAGGGCGGTCTGAGGGCTGCTGCTTTCCGTTCGTTTAACTTTTCAAAAGAGATAGACGTGATAAAAATAAAATCTTTTCCAGCGTTTGTACTATCACTAGCGATGGTTCAGTTATTCTCACCGCTACTACATGGGGACGTTCAAGACTATTGGAAAGCAGAGGATTACTATCAAAACTCCTCTTCCCAAAAAAATGCTGCTTCAGATCTTATTCAGTATGTGGAAATCAGGGGTGATAGCGACATTTTAGATGTTGGATGTGGTGATGGCAAAATCACTGCCGAAATAGCGGCTAAAATTCCTCAGGGCTCGATTGTTGGCGTTGACATTTCACCTGCAATGATCGACTTTGCTAAAAGTAATTTTCCTCAAGAAAACTTCCCTAACCTTCGATTTCACCTCAAGGATGCTCAGGAATTAGATTTTGATATGCAATTCGATCTCCTCTTTTCCTTTACAGCACTGCAGTGGGTGCAAGAGCAAGATGCCTTTCTTAAAGGCGCATTTCGCTCTTTAAAATCAAACGGAACCTTGGCGATCACAATGCCGATGGGCCTCCCATCGACGCTTGAACAAGCTGTAAATGAGCTGATTTCAACACGTGAATGGTCACCCTATTTCAATGATTTTGTAACAGGATGGAATTTTGTTTCCGATGTAGAGTATGGCGATATGCTAACAGCAAATCGCTTTACCACAATTAGGTTAGCAGTTGTCCCTCAAAAAGACGTTTTCCCTTCACGAGAGATCTTTGAAAAATTTATCAGCCAATGGTTACCCTATCTGCGCCCCATACCTGTCGATTTAAAACCGAATTTCTTAGCCCAACTCCTCAATCGGTACCTTGAACTAGAGTCTCCATTTCCCAATGGCGAAGTACATTTCAAAATTCGGCGACTTGAAGTTGTCGCTCTGAAGGCACAAAATTAACTTATACGGGGTGTGAGGTGCAATGGACCAGTTATATGACGGTTTGCTACACACGAATCAGAATATTTAAAAGGAATGTTAATTAAAGTTTTTGGAAAAGCTGTCAAATCTTTTTAGTGGGAACGCCCTGCCCCCAATTCTTCATAAGAACCAATAAAACTCACTTAAATTGATTGAATTTATAATTTTGGAAACAATTTTTGTTTATTAATAATTTTATTCTATGCTAAAATAAATATAAATTCTTGTAAATTTTCCGCGCTAGGAGCCAATCAAAATCCAACGGGATTTTGAGGTCATAATATTATTCGTTTAAATAAGTAAATGGGGTAAATAGAATGATAAATGCATTAATGATGATAACTGGGTTAAATTTAGGGGACTACAATGTCTTATGTCCGGAGGGAAATTTTAATTCTAAGATTACGATGGAACAGCCCAATAATGAACTCAATCAGGCTTTCCCATATATTGAGTTTGACCAAGAAAAGGCAGCCTCTTATCTCTCTACACTGCCACGTATAAACGATGCAATTGACCTGCGCCAATTTACAGAATTACAAGGAGGCGGCACGCACAATATCTATAGATTGAATGAAAATTCCCGGTTTTTGTTGAAAGTAATGAAAAAGACAATAGGAAATGATCTGGAGACACTAGAAAAAGACTTGGCTGAACTGACTGGTAAATACGAGCTGCTTTACCAGGTTTTTGACGTAACAAGGTGCTTAGTCGAACGACGTTTTATTGAGCAAGTTTATGTATCAGAACAATTAGCCTCGAAAAAAACCATTGTATCAGTGGTTCAATTTGATGACTGCTTTCAGTCAAAAGAAAAATTTGGGTATAACATCAGTGGAGTTGAATCAAACGAAATTGATATCAATGAAAATCTTTCAAAGTACCACTCGATGAATTTGGGATTGTTGAGCTCTGAGCATTCTACAGAAAAATTCGATCTTGAGGATTTTCTGGTATTTGAAGACTCCTTTCGGTCAATTTTTAAGATGCTTGATGAGGATGAATCGCTGCGAGAAGCAATGAAAGATTTTTTAGTTCGATTTAAGATTTTCTACAAAAAAACAGATCTGCTCATGGATATAAGAGGAAAAGATAATGTTCTCTTCTATAAAGATGTATCTGGGTGGAAGTACAAAATAGGTAGTGTAATAAAGCATGAAACCGGAGATGCGACGAGAAAAATGCTTCAGGAAATCTCTACCAATCCTTCAGCTGTAAATGACTCATTCCAAAATTGGACCCTAATTTTTTATGTACCTTCTTGGGCTAGGGCACTTAATGCCACTGCGAAAAAACTAGAAATGGATAAGATTGTTGAAAATATAAATCTATCTATGAAAGACAGTCAAAATCTTGCAAAAATTCATAACGTCCTTCCATCAAGTCACCGAGCACCTTATTATGCAGCGAATGGCAGGTTTGAGGAGGCTTTAGAATTTTTTGACGAATCTGAAAAAACATCATCTTCCCATAACTCATGGATAAGGGATTTCCTAGGTACAGAGTATTGGGGTTGGATCAAAAACGAAGATATTAATCAAACAGAGACGAATAGGATCGCAACATTTTTAGGCCTTTTGGTGGACCCCAAAAACGAATTTTCTCCTGACAGATGTGACATCATACGACCAGCTATCGAAGGGCTTCTATCGCTGTTACAAGATTTCGGTTCGATAGATCCTAATATGAAAGAGGCATCAGAATCGATGTTGCAGCGCTTGGGGAAATAAAGACGGTTCTTGTGAGAAATTGGGGCATAAGAATGGATTAGGCTGAAGAGCTAATTTATTGATAAAAAAAAGGGAGAGGACATAAAGAAAACCTAAGTAATCAAACTAAAGGAGTTCATTATGTCCGTCTTTAAAGTCTTTTATACCTTAATCGAGGATAAATCTGTAACTTATAATCAGCAGAATTTTAGTCTGACCGTGTTATTTTTCGTGGTCATTTTAGACATAACACCTAGCGTTGTTCTTGTTGTAAATCTTCAGTTGTTCAGATTAGAAAAACTAAGGAAAGGACTTTCAGGTTACTTAACCTGGGGCAAAAAAGAGCTTATTTGAAAATTGATACCCACAAACTGCTTTGTCAAAAATGTGGGACTAAAGCTTGGATCCAGCTGGCGTTTACTTCGGGTAAACTTCCTCTGGCAAACGCTTTTTTATGGTACATCATCCAGCTAATGTCGATGACGACCCTTCTCTCTGTTGCGCTTTTCTTAGGACTTCAGAGAATATTCCTTTATTGACCTGCCTACCAACAAATGCAAATCCTTGACCGAGTTCTAGAAGAAAATTTTGAATGTGGTCAATAAGACCCTGCTCTAATATTCTTATGGAGAAGATTTTTTTAGTTAATGCGATAATTCCTTAAAAAAGAGTTAAAAGGCGGATTAAGAATATTTCACAATGCTAAAAAAATAAAATGAGGAAGTGATATAATAACAATATGAACAAAAGAGAGGTGTCAATGGAAAGTAATAATTATAATTTTAATATTTCAACTTTTGGAAAAACTTATGAGTTCAATCTTCTTGCAAAAAACAAGGACCTAACGTCAGGTTTTACTGTAATGAATTTAGATGAAAGTGATAAACAATTTATCCAACAACTTCTTCAGAACACTATAGAAAAAATTGAAGGTTTTCCCTCTATTGAAGCACTAGCCAATAAATTGAGGCTCCAACCTATAGTTTTACATATAGATATGACTCCTAGTTCAAAAATACATAAATTTGCCGTTTCAACAATCCTTAAAAATGAAGCAGTTCCAGTTTTTGTTCATAAACCAATTGCAGAAATTGCTAAAAGCATAAACGAAGACCTAAAGGCAACTTGCCTTGAAGGAGCTGGTTCTATTATTATGGTATCACGACCGGGCGATGGAACAGCATTGGCAAGTGCTGGCACTTGTTCTGTCAATGGTTCATCTTTAAAT
>JACDDG010000409.1 GCA_013817115.1 Parachlamydiaceae bacterium
GCTTTTCACCCCCACGGATAGCAAAGGTAGCAATAGCTGCCTTAACATCATCATAGTTATCCAGCATGCCATCAAAGGTACGGGTGACAGCAATGCTTTGCTTGGGTTCTGGTTGATGCAGCAATTCAAAGCAGGAAATGCCTTTTAGCTCCTGTTGCAGCTTTAATCCACGAATGGTCATCTTTTTCTTGATAAAGCGTGGATCAGCCCGTGCAAACCGGAGTGCTGTATCAATACCATATCCCTCTAGCATCTTGCGGTATTGTCGTCCCACGCCCCAGGTATGTTTGACATTAAGCTGATACTTGATAGCTTAATAAGTGTCAGTCGGAAAAGGAAGAACGTCTACGCCCCAGGTCATACTTATTATAGACCGTATGTTTGCCCGTTTCTTCTTTTCCATATCCTTAATTTTAGTTCGAACGGTAGCTTGGTCGTTAACAGTAACAGATCGTATACCTGGATGAAATGGAGATTTAAATGATGTTAGTTATTGGTATTGATGTATCAAAACATACTCTTGATGTTTATGATTCTGCTCAGAAAAAACATTTAAGTTTTACGAATACACTTGATGGAATGCAAACTCTTATTTCCTCATATACTGAATATAAAAATATTAAGGTAATTATGGAATCAACAGGTATTTATCAACGGTTGGCACATACAATATTAGAAACGGCAGGTTATCAAGTACATATCGTGAATCCACTAAAAACACGTAACTTTGCTAAATCAGCCGGGTTCCTTGCAAAAACAGATAAAATTGATGCACGAATGCTTTGCATGTTTGGGCAAAAATTTGATCTGCAAGTTACTCCTTCGAGATCGAAAGACCATAAGCAACTGGAAAGCTTAATGGGTTATAGAAATGCCTTACAAAAAGAAATACAACGTCATAAGAATCACTTGGAATATCAACATTGCTCTGAGTTTGTTTGCAAACTTATGGATGAGCGTATGAACCAGCTCAAGATCGATATAAAAGCTTTAGATCAAAAAATTAAAGAAATTATAATGGAGAGTGATGATTTACGGACAATTTTTGAAATACTTACAAGCGTTCCAGGCATTGGATCTCAAGCTGCAGCTTTATTACTTTGCGAGCTGCCAGAGCTTGGCCATATCAATAGGAAACAGATCGCGGCCATATGTGGTGTTGCGCCATTTACATGTCAAAGTGGTTTATTTAGGGGTAGATCAATGATACATGGTGGCCGTAAGATACTTAGAAACGGTTTATTCATGCCAATTCTTACAGCAAGATCTCATAATCCTGTGATCAAACGTTTTTATGAACACCTTAAGGCACAGGGGAAACCAACTAAAGTAGCACTCATTGCTTGCATGCGTAAATTGCTCGGTGTTTTGAATTACTTGGTCAAGACAAAACAAAGCTGGAAGCCAAACACTTGAATTTTAAAGAGACTATTATTTTGTATTTTTTACAAAAAATGCAAAATAACTTAGAGCTCTAAATTAATTAGATCATAAAATAGTTTGTAAGCTGAAAAAGCATTAAATTATTATTAATCATTTTGCTTTTTTAGAGCTTCCTTTAATGAAGATGTTTTTATTTCTGCTAAATAATTTATTGCTAATTTCTTTAATTTTTTGTTTCTTTTGGAATCGGATAAATCTTCTGAATTCATAATATTCTCAAAATCTTCAGAGCAGTATTGTTGTTGTTCGAATGGAAGCACTCCTCTAAGAGTGATAACACTATTTGCTATATCAAGCTCATCACCTTTTATGGCTTCTTCATAAATATCCAAGGCATCACTATAAGCAGTTTTAATTTCGTCTACTGTTTTTAATCCAGATAGTGATTTTTCAATGAGTGATTTTGCTTCTTCTCCACGTACAACGATAGATTGCTCTAATCTTGCAAAATTATTATTGGAGTCTCGAACTGCAGATAACCAGTTAAATGATCCAATAACAATGAGATCATCATCTTTAATGAGGACTTTGGCATGAATTTTATCAAGAATCCTAAAATTTATGTAAGCTTTTCTTAATAGATCTCTTCCAAATTGAGCATTATCTTTGAGCTGTTCTTTACCATACTGACGATCTAATTTATAATCTGTATAAACAGTGACGGTACAGCCATTTTGCTGCTTATTATCTATAATATCCAAAATTTTGTCATCATTAATTGCACGGCTAGAGATATAAGGAGAAACTATAATAACTCTTTCCCCCGCATCATTTAAACAATTCTTTAATAGATCTCTATGTTCGTCCAAGGTTGTTAAAAGTTCAAAATTGCTAGAAATTGCGATACCTTGAAAATTCAACATAAAACATGCTGCTGTCAATAAAATTACTTTTTTTGAATACACTTTTATATCAGTTACAAAAAGTTTCATTTTATTTTTCCTTGGTTTAAAAATTTTTATTTTTAATTATGTATGAAATTTTGTTAGTTTACAAATATTTATAATATTCAGAATTTTTTTAATTAAAATTATCTTTTTAGATTTGACGTTTAAGACGGTAGCAGACATCACCTACCGGCATACTATGCAAATAAGGATCCCAATTTATCGTTGATGTTAAATCACACACACCCTTTAACCCCGCATCCCGTTTGGCATAATGATTGGCAACCTTGGCCAAGGCTTTGGTGGGTCCAAACCCGATTGAGACCGGCAATCCCAATCCACGGCCAATAACCTGACGGAGCTCATGACCTAATGCCACCATATCTTTATACTGGCAGTGGCTAAAATCCAGGAAAGCCTCATCGATGGAATATACCTCGATATGGGGCGTGTACTGTTGACAGG
>JACDDG010000039.1 GCA_013817115.1 Parachlamydiaceae bacterium
GTATAGTTTCAGCCAAGATATATGGCGCATGGTCCCAGTGCTTCTTCAATTTCGAGAAGTCGATTATATTTTGCAACCCGATCAGTACGGCATAAAGAACCGGTTTTAATTTGACCTGAGTTTACAGCAACGCTAAGGTCTGCGATGAAACTATCTTCTGTTTCTCCTGACCGGTGAGATATGACAGTGCGATAGCTATGTTTGTGAGCCATCTGTATAGCTTCCAGAGTCTCTGTCAATGTTCCAATCTGGTTAGGTTTGATGAGAATTGCGTTGGCAACTCCTAATTCGATTCCTTTAGACAAAAACTTTGTGTTAGTGACAAATAGGTCATCTCCGACAATTTGAACTTGATGACCTAATTGCTCGGTCAAGAATTTCCATCCATCCCAATCATTTTCATCGAGACCATCTTCTATAGAGTCTATTGGATATTTGTTACAAAGTTCTTTTAAATAAGCCACTTGTTCTTTGGAGCTGCGTTCCTGAAAGTCTAATTTGCGCTTCTTTTTCTTTTTTTCAACATAGAGTTTCGAAATAGGGTCATAGAATTCTGATGCTGCACAGTCTAGAGCGAGGGTAACCTGTTGACCTGGCTTGTACCCTGCTTTTTTGATCGCTAATAAAATGACTTCCAATGCTTCTTCAGTGGATTTTAAGTTAGGGGCAAAACCGCCTTCATCTCCAATAGCGGTGATATGACCCTCTTCTTTAAGAATCCCTTTTAAAGTATGGAATATTTCTGTTCCCCAACGAATGGCTTCCTTAAAAGAGGGTGCTCCAACGGGACGGATCATGAATTCTTGAAAATCAATAGAATTATCTGCGTGTGCTCCGCCATTGATGATATTCATCATAGGGCATGGGAGGATGTGTGTATTGCAACCACCTATATATCTATAGAGTGGGAGTCTGGCTGTGGCGGCACCGGCACGGGCTAAAGCCAAAGATGCACCTAGGATGGCATTGGCTCCCCAATGGCCTTTGTTTTCAGTACCGTCATTAGCCATGAGTCGATCTAAGCGTTCTTGGTCAAAAACATGCTCTCCGAGTAGAAGTTGAGCGATAGGGCCATTAACGTGCGAGACAGCTTTTAAGACACCTTTCCCAAAATAGCGGTTTTGGTCTCCATCGCGAAGTTCAAGCGCTTCATGTTGTCCGGTGGAAGCTCCGGAGGGAACGGAAGCATGAACTGTGAGATCCTTATCGGTGGTAATTTCGACTTTTAGCGTTGGAGTTCCTCTGGAGTCTAGAATTTCAAAAGCTTTTACTGAGCGCATATATGACATGTTTTGTTACCCTTTGATTGCTTTCGGCAGAATAGTAGGTGTTGCTTTTGCTGACAACAAAAAACATGATGTTGAGGCTTTAGGGCTTTAGGGGCTTTGTTGGTTTTTGGTGTGCACTTTTATGAGACATTTAAACGCAGAGACGTGGACGCATAGGAAGGCAAGGGAATTTTTTCAGGCAATTCAACACAGAGCGAGTCAGAACCTTCGGCCCCTATCGGGAATTAAAAAATTTCATTTTTATAAGTCATTCATTATCAATGACTTGAAATTTGTTAATTAGGAGACACAAAAGCACAAAGATAGCTGCAAATCTTCAGTTTTTTAAAAAGTTTAAAGTTATTCCCTATCTATGTGTATTTGTGTCTCTGTGTTAAATAAAAGACTTTAACATTGAGGCCCATACCTACAGTAATTTTGCTGCTGCTTCACATCACTCATCTCTCATCTCCGAATTTGTTTCTTTATTATTAGCCATCAAAATGTTATCCTCTAAGATTATGTAACAAATGATCCATCAATTACTCGTCAATTTTAAATTTATCATTGTAACTGGAAAATCTATATGAATACTAAATCCACCTCCGAGATTCTAAGTTTGCTAAAAAAGACAATGAAAACTGTTGAAGACAAGATTCACCCAGAGGCTAGTTGCATACTATTAAAAGATCGAGTTGCAGAATTTAGCCTTTCTTCCAAAGAAATATTGGCATCAGTTTACGAAAACGATTCACAAACTTCTTGCCACAGTGTTAGTTTAGATTTTACAAAATATAATTTAAAATCAACTTGTTCGTGTTCAAAAAAAAATATGTGCATACATATTGCCTCTACGATTCTCTATGGAATAGATTATTTTAATTATCCTAAAATTTCTCAAAACATTTTAAGTGATATAAAATCGGAAAAGGTATCTCCAGATAGAAACTTAAAAGAAAAATCATCGTTTCAAGTTACATCGTCACCTGGCACGCTTAATCAGCTACATGAGAGTATTCACCCCACCAAGCCTCAGCCTTCCCAGCTTACTCAATCGCAATTACGAGAACCTACGAAGATCATCGGGGACAAAATTAGCGATGCAAAAGTAAACTCTTGGATCTCTAAACTCGAAAAACCTAGTGTCGAACAGGAAATTATTAAGAAAGAGAATGATCGCAGAAATTTTTTAGCTTATTATTTATATTTTGGTTTAGATGGTTTGCTTTCTGTTTCTGTTTATTTTATTAAGCTAAGCAAAAACCAACACGCCTGTACACGTGCTAATGGTCTGCAGCTTGATTTACTTAATCCGGGAAACAATTTTTTCCAAACTGTAAAACCTTTTCTTAATGATGAAGAATGGGAAATTGTTGCCATTCTTATGCAGAAAGGTTCCTTTTCCGATGAGAAATCGAAAAAATATTCATTAACATTTCCAGGGTCAGTTCACCTTCTCCAGTTATTAGCAAAAACTGGACGTTGCTATTTTGATTCACATGGCTTGAAGACTCTGCGATGGGGTAATCCTATTCCTGCTCAATTTGATTGGTTTCTTGTTGAAGGAACTGAATTTCAAATGTTAAATCTTAGCTTTGATATTGAAGGTCCCACATTACTGAAAAAAAGTGATCCGATATGTTACTATGTACACTCCACTTCTACGATCGGTTTGGTAAAATTGGAAGAAGCTCCGCATTTAATTAATTATTTGCTTTCTGCTCCTCCTGTCAAGAATGAAGATGTTAATATGGTTAAAAAGGCTTTAACAAAAAAAATCCCTTCGATAGCAGAAAAACTAAACCCCCTCGAGAAATTCGAAATCCTTGACGTTTCTCCTAAAGCTCACCTCAAATTACATTGTTTTAAAAATATTTACGATGATGAATTCATTGGTGCCGATATTAATCTTCAATACGGCGATTACGCAAAGCGGCTAGATTTAACTGGAATAAAAGCAAGATCAAAGCCCTCCTTTCTTGTAAAGCAAGCTTCTACAGAAAAAACAATAAAAGTCTTAAGGAAATTTAGTCAAGAGCTAGAATTTGTCAATTTTTTTCTTAATGGAAAGGGGTGGAGAGAAGAATCTAAATCGCCTAAACGTGCCGATTTTATTTGTGATGGATATGATTACGACGACGACGACGAAGATTATGATGATTATAACGTATGGTCTTTAGATGATGACGATGATGAAGATTATGATGATGAGACTTCACTTATGGAGCGAGCTGAACATATTTTAACGGTTGAAGTTCCTCTTCTTGAAAAGAACGGGTGGACGGTGACTATCGATCCATCATTTCCCTTGAGTGGCGTCTATCATGGTGATGAATGGTATTGCGATAATGGAGAGCAAGAGGTTTCTTTTACAAATGATTGGTTTGATATCAGTCTTGGGGTGCTGATCAATGGTGAACGCATCAATATGCTGCCGATGCTGAAAAAGTTTGTTGAGATGCTTTCTGAAAAAAAAATGTGGAAAGAGTTCGACAGTATGGAGTCGGATGAAACAATCTCATTAATGACAACAGATCGCAAAATCATAAAAGTGCCAGTCGAACGTATTCGTAATATTGCTCAGCATCTAATGGTTGAATTTTCCGCCGGGGGTTCTACAGAGAAACTAAAGATCTCTAGATGGAACGCTGCTTTCCTAGAAGAATTTGTACAAGGTGAAACTGCAGCTAAAGGCCGTTGGATGGGCTCAGAAGCTCTAGAAAAATATGCACAAAATATACGTGATAGTGCTTCAGCTCCTCTTGAAGAACCTTCCCCGAATCTACTTTGTGAACTCCGTCCTTATCAGAAAGAGGGTTACAATTGGATGCAATTCTTGCGTAGAAGTGGCATGAACGGCATTTTAGCCGACGACATGGGGCTAGGGAAGACGGTTCAAACACTTGCGCATCTGATTCAGGAGAAGGAAAGTGGGAGAATGACTCTGCCGGCAATGATTATAGCTCCTACATCGCTTATGCCCAATTGGTTTAATGAAATTACGCGTTTTGCTCCTTCTTTGAAGGCTTTAGTCTTACATGGAGAAGAGCGCAAATCTTTATTTGGTAAAATTAATGAGCACGACATCATTCTTACGACATATCCACTTCTCATGCGTGATAAAGAGTTTTTACTTCAACATGAATTTTATATACTTGTTCTCGACGAAGCTCAAACAATTAAGAATCATAAAACTCAGGCCTACCAAGTCCTGCAGCAAGTGAGAACTCGTTATAGAATTTGTCTTTCCGGAACACCGATGGAAAATCACCTTGGCGAGCTCTGGTCGCTCTTTCATTTTTTACTTCCCGGTTATTTAGGGGATCATAAAACTTTTCAAACGATTTATCGCAAACCGATAGAAAAAGATTCAAGTAAAGCACGCAGAGAGTCCCTCTTTAAGCGTATTAAGCCATTTATTTTGCGCAGAACCAAACAACAAGTTGCCCTAGATTTACCAGAGAAAACTGAAATCATTCAACGAATCGAGTTTAAAAGCAAGCAGCGCGATCTTTACGAAGCGATTCGTATTAAAGCTCAGGCACAGCTTATGCGTCAAATTAATGAAAAGGGATTGGGTGGCAGTCAGATAGCCATTCTTGATGCACTTTTAAAGCTAAGGCAAGTCTGTTGCGATTCAAGGCTTGTGAAATTTGACGGTAAGGAATCCGTCATGGAATCAGCAAAGCTTGATTGCTTAAAGGAAATGCTTTCACAGATGTTGGAAGAGGGCAGAAAAATATTAATATTCTCTCAATTTACGTCTATGCTGTCGCTAATTGAAGAGGAACTGGTTAAAGAAAAGATTTCATATACGATCCTCACAGGTAATACTAAAGATCGCGCGACACCGGTGAAAAAATTCCAAGATGGTGATGTAGATGTGATGCTTATTAGTTTGAAGGCTGGTGGAGTTGGTCTTAATCTAACGGCAGCGGATACGGTGATTCATTACGATCCTTGGTGGAATCCCGCTGTGGAAAGTCAGGCGACAGATCGTGCCCATCGTATGGGGCAGAAGAAGGCTGTTTTTGTGTATAAGCTAGTGGTTAACGGTTCGATTGAGGAAAAAATATTAGTTTTGCAAGAGCGCAAAAAGAATATGGTCTCTTCGCTACTAGATTCTAGTGATACAACGAATGCTCAGATAACGCTGGACGACTTGGAGATGATTTTTCAGCCACTTCCGGCTCCGATTTAAGCAAGATCGTTTTCACGATAAATTTTAACATGTCACGCAAAAAAGTCGCTCCCACCTTCTACAAGAAATACGTCCTGTTTTCCTTTGCGTTTCTTTGCATTATGTGTTTTAAATTATCGTTATGGCCGAATTAACTTAGAAGGAGAGTATCTTCAAGCAGGAACAGACAAGCTGAATCTTTTATTTTACACGTTATTCGTACGAATAACGTGTTTAAGAAGATATAATCCGGTATGGTGAAGAATTGTAACCCCTAAATTTCCCCAGAAAATGCAATTGCATTTTTGGGGGAAATTTTGTAGCATTATAAATACCCCCGAAAGATGCAATTTACCTTTTTTGGGGGAATTAATTGGGGAAAATATGACGAGATTTATTGGACGAGAAAAAGAACTGGAATCATTGAAAGGCCTTTTACAGAAAAAGAGTTCGAGTCTTGTAGTAATTCGTGGTCGACGCAGAATTGGAAAAAGTCGATTAGCTGAAGAATATTCTGCCTCTTTTAGTAAAGCGTATATTTTTGACAGGTATTCCCCCAGAGCCTGGAGTCACTGCAGAGGCACAAAGAACTGAATTCCTACGTCAACTTCAAGAATATCGATTACCAATCTATCGCAGTGACGATTGGGGGAACTTATTTTACGATTTGGCTCAGGAGTGTAAAAAAGGCCGCATACTTGTTGTATTGGACGAAATTACTTGGATGGGTTCATTAGATCCTACGTTTCTGCCTAAACTAAAGACTGCTTGGGATCGCTACTTTAAACAAAATCCTCAGTTTGTCATGGTCCTTTCAGGATCAAATTCCGCCTGGATTAGTAAAAACATTCTTAGTGGTACTGGATTTTTTGGAAGAGTATCTCTTCGCCTCCTATTGGAAGAGCTTTCACTTCCGGAATGCAACGCATTTTGGGGAAACTTATCCGGCACAATTTCTGCCTATGAAAAATTTAAAATTTTGTCTGTGACGGGTGGAATTCCGCGTTATCTGGAGGAATTACGTCCTGATTTATCTGCTGAGGGTAATCTTCTAGGTTTATGTTTTGAACCAGAAGGATTACTATTTCGCGAATTTGATCAAATTTTTCATGACTTATTTCAAAAACAAGGATCTTTTTATAAGCAAATTGTTGAGAAACTGATTGATTCTCCACTTTCAACTGCTGACCTAGCATTAAAGCTGGGTAGGTCACGAGGAGGAGACCTCAGCAAAGCACTAGAAGACCTTATGGAATCAGGATTTTTGGCTCGTGATTACACCTGGTCATTGGCGATAGCTAAGCGATTAGAATCTAGTCGATATCGAATTAAAGATAACTATTTGAGATTTTACTTAAAATATATTCTTCCTAATAAAGAGCAGATTGAAAGTACCAGACTGCAACGCCTGCCACAAGGCTGGCTTTCGATTATGGGAGTTCAGTTTGAGAATTTGGTCATTAATAATGGCCATCTTGTATGCAAAATTTTAGGGATTTTGCCTGAGGATGTGCTAATTGCAAATACATATTTTCAAAAGGCGGGGGTCCGAAAATCTGGTTGTCAGATTAATTATTTGATTCAAACACGATTTTGGTGCTTATTTGCTTGCGAAATAAAATTTCGTCAAGGGCCTGTGGGTACAGAAGTTATAAAAGAAGTGGAAGAAAAACTTAATCGTTTGCATCTTCCGCGTGGCTTTTCTTGCCGTCCTGTACTTATCCATGTCAATGGAGTTTCAGACGAGGTCGTTGATAGTGGTTATTTTGCGCGTATTATTGACTTATCTGAATTACTTAAGTCTAGCTCTACCTCTTCACATGCTTCTGGCCCACGCTTTCCACAAGAGAAATGTAAGAATAATAACGAATAATCGAAATTTCCTTATTCTCGACCGCCTGAATCACAGCGCAGTTAGCTTCATGCGTGTGCGAGCAATTAGGGAAATGGCATTGCTTTCCACATGTATGTATTTCGGTAAAATAACTCTCGATTTCTTCCTTTTTAAGCTCCCAAATACCAAAACTTTTAATTCCGGGCGTATCAATGCACCAGCCACCAAACTCTAAGGGCAAAAGATTTGTTGTGGTTGTTGTATGGGAGCCTTTTTTCGTACTTTCGACCATGTCCCCAATACGTAAGCTTGATCCGGTTACCGCGTTGATCAGTGAAGATTTGCCGACCCCGGATTGTCCTGAAAAGACTGATGCCTTATCGCGCATGATTTGGCTTAATTCTTCAAGTCCCTGCCCCGTAGAGACGCTCAGAGCAATAGTAGGAATATTATTTTGTTTATAGACTTCTAGAAGATGGATATAAAGCTCTTTCTCGCCATTTCTAATATGTTCCTCAACGTCAGGATTTTCAAGTAAATCAATTTTGTTGATAACTATAACCGGTTCGAGGCCCCCTTTACGGGCCGATATTATATATCGATCAAGCAAAGGTGGCTTAAGCATAGGTGAAACTACAGAAGCCGTAATAATGACCTGGTCAATATTGGCTGCAATTAACTGTTCTTTGCGGCGGGAAAGGTTATCTGCTCGGGAAAGGGTCGTCTTTCTTGGTTCAATGTGAGCAATATATCCTTCTGATGGTCCTGTGATGTCGAATAAAACAATATCCCCAACAATAACAAGATTTTTATGGCGTGTTCGTTCTTTTTTAAGAACTCCACGGAGTAGGCAAGAGAAAAATTTCCCCTCGCTCTCAACCAAGATTCCCTTGGGAACTATTGAAATTACGCGTCCACTATGTAGTGATTCTCTATTCAGTTTAGAGTTTGTACTCTGCGCGATTATTTTAATCTGCTGATCACGATCCGTTTTTTTGTATTTGGATCGATCTTTAGCAGAAAAAATTTTTTTTTGAAGTTTATCTGCTTTACGATTTGTACCAAAATAATGCTCTTCTAAAGGGCACCCTTCCCAACGTTGAGATGCATATTTTCTGTCATCGTTCTTATCGATTTTATCGCTATGATTGGTATTATCTTTATTATCGTTTTCCATTTCTTCTCTTTACTTCTTTTAGGCTCGTTCAATGAGTACATACATTAAGATAGCACCTGCAACCGCAACATTCAAGGACTCCATTTCCCCTGAAAGGGGAATAGTCACTCTTTGGCAAAAAGCAATTGCTTCTTTTGAAGGGCCATGAGCTTCATTGCTAAGTACAAGCATAAATTTTTTGGCTTTAATTGTAGCTGGTGAAACACCTTTGAGGTCTGCTAGCAGTGGAGTTAATGAGTTTCTTAGTGCTAAGTCTCTAAGCTCAGGCCAAGATCCCTGCTGTAAAGGCATGTTAAAGCAGGCTCCTCTCGAGGCCCGCAAAGCTTTCTCATTGTAGGGGTCACAGCTATTTCCAGCGATAAAAACCCCTTCCCATCCAAGTGCCAATGCGGTACGTAAAAGTGTACCTAAATTTCCTGGATCGTTAATGCTATCAAGAACTATAATTCTATTCATACCTTCTAAAGATGTATTAGATGGTAGAGGAAACTCCGCTAGAATTCCTTCAGGGGTGATCATTCCGGAAACTTTCTTCATCACATCTTCAGTTGTCACATAGATTTTATCTGCTTGGAAACCTTTTTCAAGTAGCCTGGGATTGGTTGTTAAAATCGTTTTAGCTTTAAAATTTTGATTGATTTCAGAAAGTAATTTGATCCCTTCAATGACGACGCTTTTTTGGTCGTGGCGGTAGCCATTATTTTGTCTGAGTTTGACCAAGTGCTTTACTAAGGGGTGTTGTAAACTAGAAATTTCCTGATAGTCCATAAGTTATTATGATTGGGGGTTGGGCCAAATTGCCAATTGTTTAAGTCTGTTGAGAGCGTCTTCAGAGTCATCTAAGTCGTAGGTAACAGTGATCTTTTCTGCTTCTATTAATAGTTGCCCTAAGAGCTTGCTCTCGGGTATCCCATGAGTCTTTAAAAGGCTTGCTGAGACTAAAGGGGTATGTGATTTTATTCTAACAATATGCTTTTGCAAAGATTCTTGACGCAATTGATGTCCGAAAAGCAGTCGAGAATTTTCCTCAGGAACTAGAAATGCAGCATGCGTTTTAATGACTAAAGAAGCATCAGTTTTGGCATAAAAATGTGCCCATTCTACCGGTTCAATAGTCAGATGGTTTTCGACTAAATGTTCACACTGCAATGCAAGTCGAACTAGAGACAGATCTTTATTGCTAATTTTGAGATACTGACAAATTACAGTCATTTCATCAAAAGAAGTATTAGGAAAAAGGGCCAGCAAATAAAGAATGGTGGGACAGTTTTCAGGAAAATGTACAAAAGCCGCCACTTGTTTTTTAATAGTATTTAAATGCACATCTTTTAAAGTAGGGAAAATTACCGGTAGAAGCTGAAGTCGGTGCATTTCAATAAGAGCATGGTCAAAATTTGGACCGTTACTCATTTTGTTTAATTCCTGCCAAACACGTTCCATGGCTACCGCAGGTAGCAGCGTGTCGGCATTTTCAATCACTGCATTTTGTGTCTCAATATCGATGGCAAAACCAAAACGACAAGCAAACCGAACAGCTCGGATCATGCGTAAGCGATCTTCGATAAATCTTTCGTAAGGATTACCGATAGCCTTGATGATTCCTTTTTTTAAATCGTCTGTTCCTCCCACGTAGTCGTAGATGGCTCCGTCACATGGGTCGTAAAACATGCCATTTATTGTGAAATCTCTTCGATTGGCATCTTCTTGCGGAGTCGAAAGTTCAATTTGATCAGGTTTACGCCCGTCGCTATAATTTAGGTCTTTACGAAAACTCGCCACTTCAAATTGATGGCCTTCGTAAACAACGATCACAACTCCAAAATTTAAACCGACTAAAATGGTATAGGGAAATAGATCTAAAATGGTTTGAGGCGGGGCATCCGTTGCGATGTCGATGTCTGAAGAGGGGTGGCCTAAGAGGTAGTCACGCACCCATCCTCCCGCAAAATATGCTTTGTGCCCTGATTTCTTCAGTTTTTTAATGACATCTGTCGCAGATTTGAGGGGATTCATGCGCTTAAGCTGCTATTGGTGGATTATCAACAACCACACCAGATTCTCTCAGTTCTTCTTGGTAAAAGAGGGTGAGTCCTATAGAGATTATCGCTAATGAAAGGTAGAAGGGCATAGAGACTATTTCTCCAAAATACAACCAAGCAAAAAAGGCTGCAAAAAGAGGAGTTGTCAATCCTGCAAATGACATAAATGTGGCAGTGTATCTTTTTAGCAAAAAGCCATATAAATTGTAGCAGATAAAATTCGAGACTAAGAGCAATAAAATGCTGCATTCAATAAGAGGAATATATTCTGTCACCGGGAACGGATTCCAGTCTTCAACCAAATAGGAGTGGGCAAGCGCCAAACTGCCCCCAAAAAACATGCTTAGGCCATTTGCTGTTAGTGGAGAATAGTCATGTTCTTTGACTAATTGTCGGAGAATTATCCAGCCATATACGTTTGAAATGGCAGCAACACAGACGGCGAGCTCAGCCCACGAAAATCCCCATAGTGAACCGGTCAGCTCTTCAGCAGAACTTTTTGATAGTAAGATGGGGAGAAATCCTAAGAACCCAACTAAAAGACCGAACCATTTTTTTGAAGAAAGTTTTTCGCTAAAAAGAATAAATGAAAAAGCGGCTGCGACGAAAGGAGATAAGCTATAAATCAAGCAAGTTTTTGCAGGGGATAAGTAATTTAGGCCCCAAACTTCGCACACATTTGTCAAGTAAATATTAAAGAAAGCAAGGCTCAAAATTTTAAAATTAAGAGAGAAACCTTTAGGGTTGCGCCATAATTGATAAGCAATAATAAGCACGCCGGCTACAAGCATGCGGGAGCCCACCAGAAAAAGAGGCTGGGAGTATTCCAAAGCAATTTTGCAAATAATAAAAACGGATGAAAAAAGGGCATAAAGCAAAAAGACTAAATACAAAATATCTCCTTAAAAAAGGGAATGCGGGTGTGATAATTAGCTAAATTTAAAATTATAATAAAGCAAATTAATATGTTTGTCAATCTATAATTGAGTAAATTGAGTGTATACCGAAGTGCGTTCAAATGTTGGTTTTTGGCAAAGAGAAAGCTCCCGCGATTAAGCGATCAAAAACAGCCCCATATTATAATATTGGGT
>JACDDG010000410.1 GCA_013817115.1 Parachlamydiaceae bacterium
GATGAAAACAATGGGCTGGAAACCTCTTTTTTGAACATTCAGTGAGATAATTGCACCTAAAAAATCGATCACGTCATTTGCAAAGAGCTATAGTAACAAAAAACAACTCCCTTTTTTTTCGCCTAAAAGTGCAAAGTCTTACTTCCACTTCATCCCTTCTGTGGAATTAAAGTTGATTTATGTTGCAACGTATTCTAATATTTTTTTATAGGGTCATATTTATCGCTTTCATAACCAAATTATTAAGACTCGCCCGTGAACGTATCAACTGAAATCAGCGACAGGAACTTCCACACACGTATATGTGAATGTTGCCTCACCCTTTCCCCCAAAAAACAGAGAAAAGTATCACAAGAATTGGCTACAATTGCAATATCTATATTCGAAGATCTTTTTCCCGAATTAAATGCTCGATGTAAACGCATTCAAGCCACTGAAATAAGTAAATCAAAAGCCTTAATATTTCATCTTAATTTAGAAGTTTTTTTTAAAAAAATCATTCATTTCCATCTAAAAAATAATTTAATCGGCCAAACTTTGAGCTTAATGATCCTTAATAATGAGAATAAAAGAGCTGAAACTATTATATATTTACATTTAAATATAGTTAGAGTACACGATTTGGAAAAAAGAGAAAAAAGAGTTTGGAAAGATTTTTTTATAAATTTATGTGCTGCAAACAGCATTAAGTTGATTCGAAATATTAAAAGATCGGATTGTAAAGATTTTGCCTTGCCACATAAACCTGAAGATTGTCCTTATGGAGATACTTTTCTTGCTTTAAGGTCATTCGATAAAAAAATTGATGAATTTAAAGTTATTTTTCAAATTTATATAAGAATGCAAGAGGGAAAATTTAGTGAAAATTCCATTTTTAATCAATTTTCTTTTGAACTCATCAAACGCATTGTTCTTACTCATGTGCCCTGTTTCAAATGATTTAATGAAATTGTTAATTTTGAAACTTTCATATTAAGTGAAAAAAATATTGCAATTACCAAATTCAATAAATGAATTTTATATTTTTCCCATTATTTGACTAATTTTTCTATTTAAAAATTTAGCATTCAGATACAATCAGCTTGACTTTCAAATTAATTAAAATCAAAAAAGGAGAATTCATGAATTGCGAAACAAATCAATGGCAAAATGACACAAGCATTTTCAATGCCCTAAGGACAAATTTAAATGATAAACTGGATGTCGTTAACGGCCGCTTAAAGCATAAAATGGGGCAAAATAGCAGAGCAAGCGGGTCGTCGATCTCAGAATCTCCAGAAACCGTTGCCGACTACATCGAATCTTTGATCGACGTTACAGCGCCAAAAATTTTCGAATCATTAAAGCAAGTTAGCAGTAACTCTCCCGAATTTTATGAAAAAGTAGCTGACTTTAAACGGCAGTTTAAGTGCATTTATAAACGCACAAGTGATCTACAGTTTACTTTCACAGATTTAGACATTCATAATGATAGATTAGCACAACGTTATTCTCAGGTATTTCATAAAGCTAGCGCTTTTTTGCAACAAATCAAACAATATAAATCCAATTTAGCAAAGCCTCCTCTAGAAGAACGCCCTAGGAAACAAATTAACTATGATAATAGAACAGACCTCCGATCAATTAAATACAGTTATCCCAAAAAGGTTCCACTAGAAGAGACGATAGTAGCAGCTAACAAAGCCCTGGAGCTTGCACAAGTGAAGCCTCAGTCTATGTTTAGAGAGGCAATTAGTTTTATAGCAAATAACATTCTATTATCTCCTGTGGTATTCCTAATGGCATCTCTCACAGTGATAAAAATTGTTTTTTGGAATCCCTTCGAGAGGCTGATAAAAGGCAAGGTTAGTTCTACATCACCCCTCAGATGGTTGTTGGATTTCGAAAAAGTTCAATCTTCTCATATGAAAGCTTACCAAATATTTACAACTCAAATATTGCATTGCCCTTGGATCACCGAAGAAGTTGCTGAATCTTTTAAAAAGCTAGCTCATCATGCAGAGCTTCTCGACTTAGAAAGTGTTGTTTTAGTGTCTCGTGATATGCGAGAGCTGGCGCCTTTTATCGATGAAGACAAGAATCCCGGTGCTATGCCTGTTGCAGATTATCTCGAAAAACTAAAGAAAATTTACGACGAAAAGGGGATAGAACCTTTGGTTAGTTTATATATCCTGAGCATTAATTACACGCTTTACAATAAATTATTAATCGATGCTACAAATTCAGGCAATAAACTTTCCGCATCCGCCAATAGACAACACGAAGATTTTGTTGCAATAAATTTAACCGCAAAATATAAAACTCCTCATATTGCAAATCCATTCATTGATCCAAAAGTGCTAAAGAGCTTACTTGAATCTGCTTCTTCATCCCCTACATGTGGTAAAATTAAAATTTCTTCATCTTTGGCAAAACTACAATTCGTCCGTGATTTCCTCAATAAAAATTCTTACAACCTTAAGGAAAACGGAGAGTTCAAAAAATTATATAGCAGGTAAAGAACTGCATTGTAAGGCGGACTCGTCAACTTGCTCCCGTGTAGGTTTCAGAATTAAGGAATTAAAAAGTGTCTGACGGCAAATTTTGTCCATATATTTTTTGCTTCAAAATTAGGCGTCCGGACTGTCAGCAATGCGCCCTCATTTCTGATGGAGCGGCACTTCATAGAGGTAGGAATGGCTTTCACCACCCCTCCCTCCGAACCGCACGGGCGGTACTAGCGCATACGGCTCTCCGGTCGATTGTTTCCTCATCGAGACTGATACGCCGCATAAAGAG
>JACDDG010000411.1 GCA_013817115.1 Parachlamydiaceae bacterium
TCGTTCAACCGCGGGAGCTTTCGCGCAGCAAAAAACCTCAATTTGTGCCCGCGCGCAGTATAACTAAGTATATCTATCACATCCACCTATCCTTCCTAAAAGTTACGACTTGTCTAAGAATCATTGCATTCATTATATTGTCTCTAATATTGACCCTCACAACAGAGATAAAGACATGCAGAAGAAACCATCCAAGGCGGGCTTTTACCAAGGCTGGTCAACCACAGACGAGCAAGAAATCGAGCGACGCCGCCAGCGCGGAGAAAAAGAACCATTCACAATCACTCCATTAGAAGAAATGCATTTTCCTTTTGGAGCTTATCGAGTGGAATCCCCGGCAGGATCAACGTACGATGTAGAAATTCGTACCTTAAATACTTTAGAGAATTCATGTGGTTGTCCCGACTTTAGCGTAAATGGCCTTGGAACCTGCAAGCATATCGAAGGTGTAATTTATCATTTACAGCAACGCTATAAAAAAAACTGGGATCAGCTTTCTCGCCAAAAACCTACCTGGATGGAAGTTTTTGTTGATGTCAAGTGCTCACAGGCCATTAAATTATGGAACCCAATTCCATTGGATAGCAATTGTGAGGCTTTATCCACATTACCTACATTATTTTCTTCTAATAACACCTTGCACACTCCGGATGCAAAGACGATTGCAACCCTGAGAGAAGCATTACAAAATTCACCGGAAATTATACGCCGCAAAATTAGAATTTCTAAATTTGTCGATAACTGGGTTCTTCAAAGTGAAAGAAAAACCGTCAAATTTATCGCTAAACAGAAATTTTTAGAGAAAGTTCAAAAAGGTGAAGAGTCACTCAACATTCTCAAAGTGCCGCTCTATTCCTATCAAGAAGACGGAATGTTACACTTAGCCTTTAATGAACGGGCACTACTTGCTGATGAAATGGGATTAGGAAAAACGATTCAGGCAATTGCTGCATGCGAACTTTTGCGTCGCCTTAAGGGGATTCGGAAAGTGCTTTTAATCGCTCCGGCATCGCTAAAAACGGAATGGGAAGAACAGATCCTTAAATTTACGGATCTGCCCTCCTTGCTTATTCAAGGGCCTCGACATGCACGTCTTGAGCAATATAAACAAGACTCATTCTTTTATTTGATGAACTACGAGCAAGTGCGCAATGACATTGATGAAATTCAAGAGCTGCTTTCACCAGATGTAATTATTCTCGATGAAGCACAACGCATTAAGAACTGGCAAGCTAAAACATCGACTAAAATTAAGAAATTAAAAAGTCCTTATGCCTTCGTGTTAACCGGCACTCCTGTGGAGAATCGAATTGACGAAATTTACTCCTTAATGCAAGTGATCGATCCTACATTGTTTGGGCCCCTCTTCCGATTTAATCGTGATTTCTATGTATTCGATGAAAAAGGAAAGACGATTGGCCTTAAGAACATTGATCGTCTTCACAGTATGCTTAAAGATGTTCTTTTGCGACGTCGTAAAAGTGATGTTGAAGATCAGTTGCCGGAAAGATTGGTTAACTTTTATTTCGTCAAAATGGAAGAAGAGCAAAGGCTGCGTTATTCCGAATATGAAGATAAGGTTGCTAGATTGATGGCAATGACCAAGAGTCGACCCATGCGCAAGGAGGAGTCTGACCTGCTGCAACTTTGGTTGGCTTGTATGCGGATGCTTTGTGACACACCTTATATTTTGGATCAGACCTGCAAAATTTGCCCTAAACTAAGTGAATTGGAAGAAATATTAGCTCAGTTACTGGCTAACAAAGAAAATAAGATTATTATTTTCTCTGAATGGGTGAAAATGCTCGATCTTGTGCAGGTGCTGCTTAAAAGGTTGAACATTGACTTTGCCCTACATATAGGTTCTGTGCCCCAGGATAAGCGACGTCTTGAGATCAACCGCTTTAAAGGCGATCCCAATTGCCGAGTGTTTCTTTCTTCAGATTCAGGTGCAACCGGGCTCAATTTACAGGTAGCGAATGTGGTGATCAACCTTGATCTGCCTTGGAATCCGGCCAAATATGAACAACGTATTGCTAGGGCATGGCGCAAACATCAAAAACGTGCTGTGCAAGTGATCAACTTGGTTTGCGAAGACAGTATCGAGCAAAGAATGATTGGATTGCTTTCTTCTAAACAGGCCCTTGCAGATGGTGTTCTTGAAGGAATTGGCAATTTGGCTGAAATGGATCTTCCTTCCGGTAAAGGGGCTTTCCTTGAAAAACTAGAAGCTTTGATGGGCTTCAATATGACTCCTAAAGTGATACCTGAGCTTGTCGATGAGACTTTTGAATCTCTTGATGAAATGATCGCCTCTAATTATGAAGATTCTTTTATTGTTCCTCCTCCAGAAGATCTATTTAAAGACGAAATTCTTAAAAACTTTTCTAAGGAAGTTGTGCAAATTGATCTTTATCAAGATGAGAGTGGAAAAAAGACACTGCTTGCGATTTCAAATGAGCCTGTAGACCAACTTCAAAAGTTATTGCCTCAGGAAAGTGAGGGCATTTCGTTGACTGTAGTCGATTCAAAAACTTTTGAAACCATTCAGAAGCTGATTGAAGCTGGCATTTTGCAACTGGGTGAAAATAAGACGACTCTTTATCAATCGCAAACGATTCAAGGACCTTCCAAAGAAGAGGTGCAGCGTCGATTGCACATCGCACAAGGTAAGTTCCAAATGGCTGAACGTAAATTCCGGATGGCTTCAGTATTAGTGGCCGGGGGGTTTGCTGTCGAGGCTGAAGCTCCTGCACGAGAGGCATTGGACATGGCGT
>JACDDG010000040.1:0-10919 GCA_013817115.1 Parachlamydiaceae bacterium
CATTATACCATGCGGAAAATTGAAGTCAATCACTTCATTTGCAAACCTCTATAGTCATTAAAAATCGAATAGTAGTTTTTGTCTCTTCATTGTCAGTTCGTTTATAAGCAGAATGAAGCCATCCAAAATTTAATTCCCATTCTTTCATATTATTATGACTTTGTTCAGTATTAGGTTTTAGACAGGGTCTTTTTATTAAAAAGATTTGACAGTCATGAGCCGATATTTTTCCCTTTTTGTAGTAAAATTCGAGGGTCTTAAATTTTCTTTACAGTAATAATAAAGTATTTTATATTTTTCCTCTAAATACAGGAGAAATCATGACCAAAAAACTGGACGAATATACTAAACTTGAACAACACATCGACATGCAAGCTTTTAAAGAGTCTGTAGAAGAATTATTTTACGAAGTTACGGATCCACGAGTTAAGGATAATTAGTCATATCCATTATCCTCCCTTCTCGTCATTATGTTGATGGCCGTTATATCTGGCGCTAACAGTATTCTAGCCATATACGATTATGCTGTGGAAAAAAAACATCTACTTAAAGAATATTTTAATTTTGATGTCTGCCCAGGTTATGGCGTCTTTTGGTGGTTATTAACGCGTATGAACCCAAACGAGTTTTCCCTGGCTTTTCAAAAGTGGAGAGAGGATGTACGAGTGAAAGATCTTCCAGATAAAACTATTAGTATTGATGGAAAATGCTTGCGCGGAGCTCGCAATAAAAATGGTAACCAAAACATTCATATTGTTCATGCATGGTCTACTCAAGAACGATTGTTACTAGGCCAATTAAAAACTGATGAAAAATCAAATGAGATTACAGCCATCCCTCAGCTTTTAGATATGATTGATATTAAAGGTGCTACCATTACTATTGACGCTGCTGGCTGCCAAAAAAAAATAATTAGACAAATCGATGAGGGAGAAGCTGACTATGTAATTGCAGTTAAAGAGAATCAGCCTCTTCTTTATGCAGAAATCGTTCAAACCTTTGAAGCCGCCCATGCTGAAAATTTCTATTATGTTCCTAATGGTGATTTAGCTGAGAGCATGGAGAAAGGGCATGGCCGCGTTGAAAGCCGACGCATAGCGATCTGCGGAGATAAGTCTGAATTTTCAGAGAATATTCAAAAGTCTTGGGGTAGCATTGAGACTTTCATTGAAGTCACTTCCGAAAGGACCGTAAAAGGGAAAACATCTACAGAAAAAAGATATTACATTTCAAATAAAATATCGAGCGCCGAAAAATTTGGATTTTATATCCGAGAGCACTGGAGTGTTGAAAATCCACTCCACTGGGTACTTGATGTTGTTTTTCGTGAAGATGAATCTTGTGCAAACACATTGCATGCGGCTGAAAATTTTGCGACATTAAGACGAATGTCTCTTGATTGTCTCAATCAAGATAAAGAATGTAAACTTGGCACAGCTCAACAAAGACGAAGAGCAGGATGGGGTGATACTATTGTAAGAAAAATATTAGGCTCCATTTTTGGCCTTTTTGGTAGAGATTAAAAGAGAGAAAATAAGGAAGGTTTTGCTGAACTTAAGTCAAATTCTATGCGGCTCTTGAATGTCAAATCTTTTTAATAAAAAGACCCTGGGTTTTAGAGGGGTTAATAATTTAGATTGATCTGAATATTGAACTGTATTTTGATTGCGAATAGCATTAAGAAAGCTGGGGTAATTGACTTTATTTGCAATTTTACGAATTACAGCTTTGCTGTCTGTGAGAGTTTTAGCTACATTCTCCGGTATTTTTCCTCCTTCGCCTTTCGCATGCATTTCATTAACTGCTTTTTCAAGCTGTTTATGAATTTCAATATGTTGTGCTGCCCATTTAGGCATTTTACCTTGTTTATCCAAAAGCCATGTTACAACGCGCCCTTTAACTGTTGATAAACTTTTTAAGACTTTAGCGTCACTAGCATCAACCTGAGATGCAAGAAGTTGTAAAGATGTATTGTTTACCGAAATAGTGTCAGTTTTATTATATGGTTGCATTAAAACCTCATATATTTTCTATAGTAATGCTGAATCAATTCAGAACCGCCTTTATATATTTAATTACAGCACAGAATCATTTGTTGTATAAATAAGTAATTAAATAGTTAATTGTTGATTTTATTTACATTAATTGCTACTATTATTAAATTTTAAAACTGTCTTTTTAAATCAGGGGAATAAAAAAAAGTTGAATTAAATAGTTAAATCTAATGCAAATAAATGACTTTAGACGTGAAGTTTACAGTTAGATGTGTTTTTTTATCAATAGATAGATTATTTTCTTTGAAAGTTATAAAAAACTCAAATTCATTAATCATCAAAAGAAACTGTTAAAAACTAAGCTAAAAAGTTTGGAAATAAATAAATTAGATTGTAGATCATGTAATTCACCATTATGTTTAGTTCGCTGGAGTTTATGACGGAAGTAATTGATGAAAACCGCAGCAAAATGACTATTTTCTTGCCAAAAGTCTGGTATTCGGTTACAACGAGGAGAATTGGAGTATTAAGAAGAACATGAGAAAATAGCATGCCACAATCACCTTCATTAGAAATGCGCACAAAGCAAAGCCCTGGCCTTCGGCAGATGCAGCGTATGATTATGTCTCCCCAGATGCAGCAAGCAATCAATATTCTTCAGATGCCTATCATTGAGCTTTCTGAAAAACTCGAGGCTGAAATCGCTGAAAATCCTCTCCTCGAAAGTTCAGATGAAGATTCTCCAGAAAACCGAATTTTAGAAGAAGCTGAGGAATGTTGGAAAGAAGCCGCAGAAGAACAAGAGTTTACTCCAGAGAAAGAATTACGCTTTGACGACCAGAATTTTGAAATATTAAAGCGCATTGATGACGATTTTCGTGACTATCTTGGCGATGGCAACAGTTACATCAAACGTAGCAGCGAAGAAGAAAAATTAAAAACGTTCATGGAAAGTTCTCTGTGTGGGCAAACCACTTTGTTTGGCCATCTAATGATGCAAGCTCGAGAAACTTTTAGCACAGAAAATGAACAGGCAATGGCCGAAGCAATCATTGGCAATTTCGATAACTCAGGTTTTTTTGAAGAATCCCTAGCAGAAATCGCTATCCTTAATAATTTTGATGAAAAAGATCTAACTCATGTTCTAGAGGAAATTCAACATTTCGAACCTCATGGGGTTGGAGCCCGAAATTTGCAGGAATCTTTGTTGATTCAGTTACAAGCAAAGGGGAAGAAAGATACTTTAGCTTATCGAATTATTGCAGAACTCTATCAGGATTTATTACATAATCGTATTCCCCAAATCCAAAAAGCACTTGGCTGTAGTAGTAAGGAATTAACTCAGGCTATTGAGGGAGAAATAGCTAAACTGGAACTCCATCCTAGTTCTGCATTCAATGATTCTGTTGCATCTGCAATCGTCCCTGACGCAACAGTATATTAAGAAGATGAAAAGCTATTAGTAACAGTTAATGATGATCCTCTACCGCAATTATGCTTTAACCGTCGTTATTTACGGATGTTAGATGATCCTACATTGTCGTTGGATACCCGTAATTTTATAAAACAAAAGATCTTATCTGCCCAATGGTTCTTTCAGAATATCCATCAGCGTAATACGACATTGGAAAGAATTGCGCAATCGTTAGCTAAACGGCAGTATCCATTTTTCAGCCAACACGACGGCAAGTTGACTCCGTTAACGATGCAAGAGCTGTAGTAAATAAATATTTGCATACTCCTAGAGGGTTGTTTCCCTTGCGATTCTTTTTTACGAATGCTTATCAGTCTTCTAAAGGGGAAGATCTTTCGTCTGCAACAGTTCGGGATAAATTACAGGCGTTGATTACAGCAGAAGATAAAATGAAGCCTTTGTCTGATGAAGCGCTTTCAACAATGCTAGAAGCTCAAGGTATTAGTTGCGCTCGTCGAACAATTGCTAAATACCGGCGCACCCTTGAAATTGGCAACGCCCATCAACGAAAGAAGTTTAGCTAAGAAGTTTTTAAAACTATAAAAACTATCGATAATCAGTTTTGTTTTAATTCCCAATAGTTCTTTTGCCGGATTCCTCTCGTGAGATATTTCCTTGTGAATTCCCAGTATTTCCATTAGACTTCTTGCGTAATTAGATTTTGATATATTCCTATGCTTTATGAAGAGGAAAAGTGATGGGGAAATACGAAGAGCTTAAAGAATTTCCATGAAAACAGTTTCGGAGATTAACTGGGGTCCAACGTGAAACTTTTGAAAAGAGGGTAACCATTCTATTAGAAGCTCAGTCAGAAGAGATATAGAAAGGCTGGAAGAAAAGGCAAATTAAGCATCGAAGACAAACTTTTAATGGCGTTGGAGTACTTAAGAGAGTATCGAACATATTTCCATTTAGGTCGTAGCTATGGTTTAAGTGAAAGCGCTTGCTATCGTGCTTGTAGAGTGACTATGAGGCTTGTCATGAACGAGCATGGATTTTTTAATCGAACTTCAATTCTTCCAAGAAATGCTTCAGAACCTAAGACCCTTCAGGAAATGATAGAGAATCTAAGCGTTCATCAAGACCTTTTAAAACCCATAATTATCCTTGATGCGGAGGTAGCGACTAGAGACAATCTTACTTGGCTTAGAGAAAAAGGATATGCATACGTGGTCTCAGCAAGGCAGGATGCACCTTCATTAGATCTCAAAGTCCATAAGATAATTCTATAAATTTCAAGATGTAGTGGCGAATTCATCAAACTTCGTCTCGATTCTCATAGTGCGAAGCACTGAACTTGGGTTAAGGTGTTTTTAGGCTATTCGTGCCACCCCAAGCCAGTCCCTTAAAGTTAAAGTCTTAGCTCAGTGGAAGATGCTCCTATAAAGGTATTTTAAAAACCTGATATTCTATAAGGTCATGATAACGTTTTTTTAATACAATTGAAGGCTCTCCATAATATTTTGTCATGACTTGAAGAAGCTTTTCGTTAACAATTTGTGCTTCAAATTGCAAAACTTTGGCCTGATTGGCTTTGGCTATTTCTTTAAAATTTGACATTACCGTTAACCAATTAGATAACCGACCTTTTGGCACTTCGATGCTTTCAAGGGTGATATTAAATACATCTTTTTTTAACGTCATCCAACCTTCTAAATGATATGCAGAATGATAAAAAGGTCTTTTATCTTTTAAATATTCTAATGAGCTTATTCCAATATCTTCCGGAATCATTTTCGTCCGCTTTGTGATTTGTCTATTATGGAAGTGATCTTTACTAACAATTGTAAAAGGATTTACTTTTGGTGATGCTACCTTCTCTAACTTCTCAACATCCGGGAGTTTTTTTGTTTCACGAATCCATTCGGCTTTAAAGTCTTTAATACGGAGCTGTGTTGCGCCCCCTGGTCTTATTTCTCCGGTAATTGCATCGATCTGCTTGCCAGCTTTTCCTGATAGAAAGGTTAATTGTTCGCCTTTTGGGATACGTGCTACTGAGACAAAGTTGCGTTCACCAAATGATGTGAGAAGTCCTGCCTTATTCATGACTTCTTCTAGGGTATGGAAGTAATTGGCTTCGTTTGGAACCATCCACCAATTATGTGAGCGATCGACTCCGACTACGCCAGAGCCATGATATTGCACAAGAACCATTTCCTTTTTTGTTTTTTCACTGATCATGTTTGGTAGGGAAGAAAATTCTTTCATATCGCGTATAAACTTTCCTGCGCATTCATTTTTTCCACAATTGCGCAAGAGATGTGGGGTTTTTGGCAAAGATGTTACCTTAAAAATCGATTTAAATAATTTTAAAACAGGTTGAGAAAAAAAGGCGTAAGCCGGCTGAAGCGAAGGAACGACTGAAGCTTTTAAGAGGTCTAAATAGAGTGAGTGTGCATTAGAAAATGTGGGGAAACTCCCACGAATAAGTTGGCTTGAGGTGCCGGCTATTCGTGCAATACCTTTTGCCATACAAACAGTTCCCTTGACTACAGGGACTGAAGCTGCCATTAGGCCAATTTCTGCGGTTCCAAATATCCCGTCATGGACAATTCCAGGAATCGTTCGATACTTATCCTGCATATGCTTGTCTAATTGATTGAGTTGCTCATCCCAATTTTTTATTGTTTTGGCAGTGCTTATCATCCAATTTGGCATAGCATCTACCATAGCTTGATTAACTTCCATGTTTTCGCCATTCAATGCACGGCGACCCTCCTTTATGAGATGATCGTAATTATAAGGATCCGACATTAAAACAGCTTCACTCATAGCACTTAAGGCTAACCCCTTGACAACTCCTCCTACTGCTGCATTTGCTACTTTAGAAATAAGAGCCGGAACGCTAGCCAAACTATTGATCGCATTACCTTTCATGGCATTTGCAGTAAAATCACTTAATTCTTTTTTCTGTTCCTTGGTTAGCCCTTTTTCATGATGGGCTAAGCAAGGCATGGCACCAAGGGGTGAGTCCATATCCATCGAAGTCAATAAACATCTTGCGTAGGAAGTCTTTCTTTCTTCCATGATATCTAGTGCTAGTGGATCTTCATCTTCTTCCTCATAAACGAAATCGAGACGCTTGATTTTGCTAAAATTAGAATTGAGGCTATTGAGGCTATTGTTGGTATGATGAAAATTACTTAGTACTTCGTTTTTTGCGTTTGTATAAATCTGATTTTTTTGAATAAAATTGTCGTTTGAAGCTTTAAAGTCTTGAACCAAAACTTTAACAGCCCGGCTGATTTCATAATCGGTCTTACCCTGAGACCTCATTGCAGCTATTTGCCCGCGGATTTGATTAACGCCTTGACGAACCATGGCTTTGTAAAGATCTTGTTTACCTAAAGGCAAGTTCTTACCCATTTCCAAAGCATCTTTTTCAATAACGTCAAGCTGCTTTTCAGTTTCAGATGATGCATGACTCATGATAATAAGAGGTTCTGTGATAAATGAACCCACGGGTGTTAAATTCATAATTATTCCTTAAATTGTTATTCTATTTTTTATCCAACTGCTACACCGCTCGGAGTAATAAGGACCGGTACTTCAAGAATTACGCTAACAACAACAGAGGCTACAATACATAAAACTTGAGATAACCACCCACCATTGCTGTTTTCTATATCTTTTTTGGTCTGCTCAACATTTTTTTGGAGCTGGACAGTTGCATTTTTTAATTGTTCTATTTGCTGACCCGTCAACGCAATTTCCTTGTTTAAGAGCGGTATCGCATCCCTCATCTCTTCTGCTGCATTTTTTAGATCATCCACTTTCTTTAGGATTGCAGCACTTTTTTCAGCAAACTCATGATCTTGCGCTTTAACTTTTTCTTTAACTTCTTCAACTTTTTGCAACACTTTTTGGCTGACATTGTCCATTTTGTCATCAAGAGTGTTTTTTTTCTCCTTCAAATTTCGGACTTTTTCGCGGAGCTGTTCCATTTTTGCTTTTTGGGCACTTTCCTTTTCAAGCTCTTTTGCTCTTTTAGCTTCAGAATCACGAAGCTGTTTTAAAAGATTCTCGGGAACTTTCTCGTGAATTTCGACAACTTTTTTAGTTTCCGCTATTACTTTATCTGCATTATCAGCAAACGGCTTAGAATAAAAAATAGAATTGGGATCTTTTAATTTTTCACTCATCAACTGAATGATAGGTACCGGTTGATTTACAAAAAGCTCTACCGGCACAACAATTGTGATGAGCATTTCAATAAATTCTTTTTTTACTATTCTTAAGTCAGGATAATCTTTAGCCGTGATCGCTTCTACAAATTGTTCATGCCATTTTGAAATGAGCTCTACGGAAGGATGTTCATTGATGGAACGAAAATTTTGCAATGCTTGCTGAACTTCTTTAAGTTCAGCTTTGATAGGGGGTCTAAGAGCATCTTGCCCAAGCACCGCAAAAGCTGGTCTTTGTTGGATGATATCTCTATTAGTGATGTTGAAGCTCATTTTTTACTCCTTTCATAAGATGACTGATTCTTATATTTATCATAACGCTGATGACCGGAATTTGCTGCATAGGCAGTTGTCTTTTTACCAAGTTCATCAAGGAATGGATCTTTGCGGTTTTTTTTTGCTTTCAAAGCGGATTGCAAGTTCTGTAATTGATTGTTTAATACCAAATTCTCTTCTTGTGTCTTTCTTAGCTGCCCTCTTGTGATTGCCAAAGATTTAATGGCAACACCAAACATTTTTTGTTGATCTTCAAAGGACTCGGTGAGGTTAGGAATTTGAATTTCAATAGCCATAAAAGGGTTAAGATCACTCTTTTTATTAAGGGCATCTTCAATTTCACCAAATTTTTCACTTTTTTCTTTTAATTGCTCTACTACAAATTTTTCTGTTTTTTCCAGCCTTCTTTCACGTTGCAGGAGGCGTTTATTGGCAAGTTCAATTTGCTTTTCAGGGGACTGCAAAGGAATCAATTTGTCATTCATTTGGTAATCAACAACTGCATTCATCATTTCCATAGGCATTCCTATGGGTCTTCTTGTAGGTCCCATCTTTTTCTTCCTTAAATTGCGTTAATCAATGCTTCTAATTCATCTCTTATTTGGAGCAAAAGATTATCTGTAGTGGTTATCTCTTTGTCATGACTCTCAATTTCTGTGATTTGACTTTTAAGATTTTTATAAATAGCAGAAAATGATTCAGTTATGTTGTCAAGGGATTCATGCAGATGGTCAATTTCTTTTTCTTGATGTTTATTAAGAGCTATAAGATCGCTTTTCAATTGTTGAAAACTATTTTCCATTTGATCTAAAAGTTTATCAGCATCTTTGTAGAGTTTATCTTCAAGTTCATCAAAAAGAGTGTTAATGGTTACCATCATTTCCTCAATCTCAAGCGAAATATCATATCTTAATTGCACTTCCTTCATTTTTTGCCGATCCGACTCAATAAAGGCTTCGACGTCTATATTTTTTGGAAGAACAAAAATCACAATGTTTTTGATTTTATTACTGATTACAATCCATTTTACTTTTTCAAAATCACTTTCCCCGGCATAATTAGACATCACATTTTCAAGATAATTATCTAGGAATAAGAGCATGTGAGCTACTTTTTCAATCTTGTAATTTTCAAAAAAAGATGTCTTCCATTTTTCAACTTGGGAAAAAACTTCTGGCTGATACTTACTTTCAAGACTTTCAATGGTCACCATTGCTTTATGCAGAAGTTTATCTACTTTTTGATGAACAGGGTCTTTAAGAGTAAACACCAAATGGGCAGGGTTATTTTGTTGAGGGCTTATTACCTCACTTATCGTTTGGCTTCCTGTTCCTTTAGAATAATCAATCATTTTACATTTTCCTTAAATTTATTGGATGGAGCATGAGTTATCTTGATTTCTTAAATCATTAATTTGATTTTGGCAGCTTTGAATTTGTGAGCATAAATTCCTATTCTCAGCTCTTTGTTGCTCCAAAGTTTTATAGGCCGAAAATAGTTCAGATTTAGTTTTAAGAAGCATCTCTTCCGTGATCATGGTGGTCTCATGACAAACTTTAATGGTATTGGTCTCACGAATTCTAGAGCTATCTAACATTCTATCGATTTCTTTTATCTGAAGGAGATGGCTTTGGTGAATTTGTTCAAGTTTCAAGTCATATGCTTTAAGTCCTTCACTGTTCATTTCTGAAAGTGTCTCTACCATCTCGAAAAGTTCTAAATTTTCAAGACTTTGTTTTTCAAGAATCTTTATTTTCTCCATATTTTCTTTAGCAAGTGCAATGATTTGATTAAAGCCTCCAAAAAGAAAATAATTCTTAACTTCCAATGGGATCATTAAATCTTGGGTGTCTAGTTGAATTTCTGGCTTGAGCACTAATGACTCATGCTTTAATTGTTTTGGGCACTTATCAAGCCAGGCTAAAACTTCTTTAGCAAACGGGTGGGGCTCTGCACGAATACTTTTACCGCCAAAAGATTTCCCCAGCATCAAAAACTCATCAAGAGTTGCTTTTTCCCAAGTCACAGAATTTTCAATCAACCATGGATCTACTAAAAGAGAGGTGCTAAATGGGTTTTTGAGTATTTTTTTTAACACATCAATTTTTACAATGGTCTCCTTCAATGCCTTGACAGTCTCTTGCTCACGTACATTTTCATCGCTTGTCTCTTTGCAGACTTTGACTAAATGAGTCATTTTTTCTACGACAAAATATATGAAGGATCGCCCTTCTTTTTTTAATTCTTTTGATAGGGGGTCTTGGTTATAAGCATACTTATTTAAGATCGATTCGAATGTGTGAAAAATCGAAAGTTCTTCCAATTGAGGAAGATCGATAGCATCAAAATTGCCGGCTTGCTCAAAAATAGTTATGGTGTTTGAAATTGTCATCTTAAATTATCTTCCTTTATTTAAATTTTCATATGTTTCAAGGGTCACAATCAAACTTTCCATCTGATTTTTGCCTGTATAAATATATTTATCGAGATCTTTTTGTATCCAGCCACAATGATAATCCACGGAAGTCGGAGAATATAGATTTGGGGGGTACATCCCCCTATTAACTTTTGCTAATTGCTCCCAAACGATTTTACTATGGGTTGCCTTTACTTCTTTTAAAATTTTTGAAATTGGAGAATTTTGATTTTTTAGTTTCAAATTCTCTTTATGAATTTCAACAATTTTTTCCTTTTGACAGATCAATTGTTGATTTTGAAACTGTAAAGGAGAAATAAGCTTTACTAACAGATCATTCTTTTCAGATACTCTTTCAATTTCATTTTTTAGTAATGGGTCAATCTTGCTTAGATTTAATGAATAAACGGGAGAAATAGCCTTTTCTAATAAATCTACAGGTGCCTCTGTTGAAATTGTATCAATTTTTAAGGCATCTTTAATTTCAATTATTGCTAATTTGGCAACCTTTTCCCTCAAAATTACAAATTCAGAAACTCTGTCAGAATGATAATGTTCTCGATATTCATTCCTGC
>JACDDG010000040.1:10929-11529 GCA_013817115.1 Parachlamydiaceae bacterium
CAGCTTTGAAAGTTTAGCTCAACGCTTTGAATGGCTGTGATAACCATCTTTGCAATCGATTCTACAGTTCTACTTAGATCCACCTCTTCTGCATATTGACGCTCTAATTGAATGATCTCAGCCTTCAAAGTACTACTAGTTGATTCTAATAACTTAATTTCCATTTCACGTTCATTTACTGAACAACAAAGCTCTCCATACATCTTAAAAACAAGCAGAATATTTTCTGATTGTTTGACTTGTTGCTCAGTGTCTAAAGCCTGTTTTTCTAGTGTTAAAGCTGAAATCTCTCGTGACATTGCTGATAAAGTAGTTGTATTGATGCTCATAATTTAAGTCCTTCATTTGATATTTTTTCCGGGTCGATAATAATTGAAAGGGCGGTATCTATTTTAATTTGAAACTCTTCATTTATTTTTGAGGCCCCTGCGAGGCCAGCTGATGTGAAATATTGAGCTTGCTTTTGATTCAAAATGTTATATTTGATTACCGAGGTGTTAAAGGTGATAAGAGTTTTCCAAGAATTATTTTTTTCTGCAATAGTCAAAAGATAAAATATTTTTTTGAGAGAATCCCGCAACTTCTCATAAAGTGTAGGGA
>JACDDG010000412.1 GCA_013817115.1 Parachlamydiaceae bacterium
TCTTTCACGTCCAATTGCTTCCCACCCCACCTCACGGTGACGCAGTTATTTTCAGTTACAAAGGCTTGGCTACCTTTGACAAGGACTTTCACCTTGCTAAATGTGTACGCTCACGAGCGCACTGCTGCTGTCGATACAGCTTCAATAGTGCGCGTTGCGAATTTAAACCAAGATGCTGAACTTAAAATGCAAAAGCTAATGGCGACTTTTGGCCGCTTGAAAGAAACAATTCATCAGCAGATTCGCAGCTGGCAATGTGACTATCAGATATCACCTAAGACTATCAAACAATACGCTAAACAGATTGACTCATTGATTGTTGACAAAGTTAAGGATGCTCCTTGGGAGCAATTTGGAATTTATCAAGAAGATGTTGAAGTTGCAGTTTTCTTTACAAATATAATTAATCAAATGTGTGAAAAATTCAATCCTCTTTTGGAAATCTTTTTTCCCTTTAATCCTTTTTTTGCTAAGGCATCATTCAAACAAAATCTTATGCAGTGTGTAAATTTTAATATTCTGCCGAAAAAAATTTCTGCTGCTGCTCTTTCAGGTCCTGAACAACTTGTGGAACAACAAAGTATTTCCCACGTTCAGCACGAGCAAACTTCACTTGTACAAAGGGAGCAGCTTCGAGATGCAAGTGAAAATTCTGATTCTGGACAACTTCTTTATTGGAATTGGAAAAGGGATACTGGCTATTCAACAGCATTCTTTGAAAACAGTTTTACGCGTCAACAATTCCTAGATGTTATTTTGAAATCTCCTAAAGGATTTTTGGCATATGTTTCTCAAAATCAAGTGCCATTCCTTCAACTAGATTCATTTCTTGATAGTAATCTGTCAAATTTAGTAAATATTTTTGATATTGAGGTGAGTTATAATTTCCATCCATTTTTAGGTTTGAGGCTAAAAGGTAGTGATAGTACTGTTGGCGAAATATCACTTTTCGAAAAAGGACAAATTGACGTTCAGAATATGTTACTTTGTACAAATCGTAAAACTGGGAAACGTCAATTGAGGTTGATTTCTCGAGCCGATGCAGGCTTCTTTTTTGATCAGTTATCTGTCGAGAAAGAACCAAATCGTCAACTTGAATCTGATAAGGAAAATGAGAATGAGATTGAGATTACGCTCTATAACCTGAGCCTTGGAGTGATCCAAAGTAATAACAAACATATTCAAAGCGGCTTCAAAACTCCTGTTAACAGCATTTTCCTTCAAAAAATTGTTCAAGCAAAATTTTTTAATGGAGAGAGTTTTTATACACCAATGGAGTTCACAGCATTGCAAAAATGGATTAAGGAAAAGGGAGCTGCTAAAATGGAGAAATTGTTTGTGAATCACATTCTTGAAAATAAAAAATTAAAAGCTCGATCTTTTTACGGTAGCCCTCTTGATCTTTTTTTTAAGGCGTGTCATGACTTAATTGCACCCATTTGATTATGCTAGCTTTTTATTCTTGAAGTTTTTAGCCTTTATAGGTAGCATGTAATCGTTGTTATATAATAAATGACGGTAGATAATTGATTTGCTATCTTTAATGCAAGGAGTGTTATGGAACCATTAAGAAAAATAAGTGAAGAAAAATATTTCATTGTAAATGAAGATAGCGAAGCCATTACCAAGAAAGAAAAGGCAAAAAGGAGCCGTTTAAATTTAAGTTGTCTAAAAGATTATGGGTCTCGAATATTTAATAAAAATTTTTATACATCTAAAAAACGAAATGTGAAAATTGAAAATAAGTTGGAAGGTATTGAATATATTTCAACTATTTCAAACGATTCCTTAAAAATTATTTGCCGCAACTTGTCAATATTGGACCTAGCTGATTTAACTTTGAGTTCAAAAAAAATTGGGGCGGTGGCATATTCTATTTGGATGATCAAAACGCATGAATTACTTGAAAATCTCGTAAATGATTTGCTACAGCGTTTAGCAGCAAGTGATAAAAGGAAAAAACTTTCAACTATTAGAGAGCACGATCAAAATATTCTAATCACTGCTATTTTTCAAGCCGAACAACTGCCTGTGGGGTTAAGAAAAATAAATCTTTTAAGGAATGCGATTATTGATAAAAGTTGGGGGGACCTGAGTAGTCAATTTAGATGTTTTAAAAATGTAAGTGAGTGGTCTAAACATGGGTATTGGTATGATAGTCAACTAATTATGAAATTATTAAGTAACCAATGGAATATTAAAAATAATCCTTCTTTTACTATTTCGTCCGATACCTTAATGGAGCGCACTGAGTTTTTGATACCCTATTTAGATCTTTTTAGTGAAAATGTATTTACACCTACCATTTTTGCATGCGAGATGGAAATCCCCTTAGATTCAAGGACAGCGGATGCGATCATACGAGTCATTCGATACAATCATTCCATTGAATCCATATTTCTTAGCTTTGCTGCGTTTTCTCTGGAGCAATGGAAATTAATTTCAAATGCAATAAATGAAAATAGTAAAATCAGAGAAGGTCAGATTGGAATTTATCTCAAAACACTTGAAACGTGCTATTGGAATAAGCTTGAAAAACAATTTGAGCTGAGAAAATTGTCTGACGATATATGCGCTATTGTTTTAAAGACCTTTCAAGCGAAATTTGATGTGATTTGCTATAGCAACAGTCTATTTACGTTCGAAAGGATAAATAAATAAAATTTTAAATCTGTTTATAGAGGTTTGCAAATGAAGTGATTGACTTCAATTTTCCGCATGGTATAATGAGAAGATTTTACTATGCAAATGGAGAGATATCTTGCTC
>JACDDG010000413.1 GCA_013817115.1 Parachlamydiaceae bacterium
TTATAATATTGGGTCATTTTTGATCGCTCAATCGCGGGGCTTTCTCTTTGGCAAAAACCAAAATTTGAACGCACTTCGGTATAATACTCTTGCATCTTCTATCAGAAAGAGAATACTTTAAAGTTTATGTAGGATAAGGAGAGCATTATGAATTCATCATTTAGTTTAAATTCAGGAGGGCAAGCTTTCTTAGGGTTTGTGGGTAGTGCCGTCATGAACACTGTAACACATCCATTATGTACATTTAAAAATCGACTAATGGCAAATAAGCCTCCATTTCCTGTATCAGAGAGAAGAATAGTATGTCTAAAAGCCCTCTATAGAGGTTATACGGATATATGTTTAACGGATTCTGCATCTCTTGTGATGACCTATGTTGTGAACGGATTTTTAAGAAAAAATGATTTTAGTCCACTGATTTCTTCTGCTTTGGCTGGAGTAGCAGCTTCGCCTGTAATAGCGGTGGGTGAGGCTTTTATGGTCAATCATCAAGTCCATTTAAATTCGAGCTCTTGTAATCTAAAAATGCTACAAAATGCTTTTCGTGGTGCAGGACTTTTTGCAACAATTTTGAGAGAAGTGCCTTTTACAGTCGCATTATTTTCATTTGCTCCTAAGATAGAAACATGGATGACATTTTCAAATCAGTTAACAAGCTCCACATTTTCTGGATTAATTTCTGGCAGCATCTGCGGAGCCATAACAGCTCCGGCAGATAGAATCAAAACACTTATCCAGGCCAAAAATTTTTCTTTTGGCCAAGCTGCAAAAGCGGTAGGAAGGGATTTGAGAACAAATTCTGGGCAGAAAAGACTTTTATTAGATGCATCTACAAGGGCATTGTATATGGGTTTAGGTGTTGCCATATTGAACGTAATAAACTATAGATTGCCGCATTATCTACCGGATATTATGAAGGAATGATGAAGTTACCTAATAATTGGTGCGGAGTCTATCGCCGACGCATATTGTCACGATCTAAGTTTGCTAGCATTTCAATGGTTGCTTATAGCTTATGTCAGCTACGTTAAAACTCAATGATAAGCTACATTTTTGTTTCCATTTGGATTACTCACATCTCAATAGGAGGCTTGGCGTTGATCTTTTATGGACGTATAAATTTTTAAGTAGATAATTTTTTCATATAGGCAAGCCTCGCTTGCTTATGCACCTCGATTGCTTGCTGAAGCTGCTCGCCAAGGGGATGAGGCTCAATCTTGGCAAGCAACTCTTTTGTCGCTCTTATCGCTCCAAAATCATTTCTAGAGATTTTTTGAGCTAAACCAATAGCACTTAACATCAATTCTTCTTGGGAAGCTATGCTATTAATCAACCCAATTTCAAGTGCCCTTTTCGCATCAATAAGCTCTCCAAGTAATAATAACTCACGCACAACGCGCCATGAGGCCTGACGAACCAGAAGGGTTGAGACTTGCGCAGCAACCAAACCAATTCGAATCTCTGGATACCCCATTTGAACGTTCTCAACAGCAATAACGAAATCACAAGCAGACATAATGCCTGCTCCTCCTGCTATAGCTGCTCCATTAACAGCTGCTATAGTTACAAGGGGCGAAGAATAAATTGCCGTCAAAGTTTTAGCGATGAGCTGGGCAAGCGAATCTAGTTTTTTTGGATCTTTAGCCTCATCAAGGTCCATGCCTGCACAAAAGGCAGATCCGTTTCCGGTAATAATCAAAACTCTTTGTCCTGGAATTTGCTCTGCTTCATTTATAGCAACGCATAGCTGCTCCAAAAGAGCGACACTTAAAGCATTCCTTTTTTCCGGACGATTAAGGCGCAAAATCGTTAAGTCAGCGGCTCTTTCAATTAAAATTAAATTTTTCATGTTTTTTACACTATTTGAATGCGTGGCGTAACATTAATTCTTTCAACTAAACACGGCCAATACCCGAAAACTTGTCGAAGATGGGGACGCCCAGAGGTGTAACCTGTGATACCTTGAGGTCCACTGGTAACTAACGGTGCAATCTCGCGGGCAAAACATTCGAGGGCTTCACGGCGAGAATCTGCCACCGCTACTCTCAACACGCACTCTAATGTATTCTTGCCTACATTTGGCACGACACCTCCAACAACATCCCCACAGCCCAAGCATTCTACAAGGCTTTTTTCAATTTTGAAGCCGGCATCTGCGACGCGTTGCAGAATAATTTCACCACAAAGTTTTGCCTTCACATTTGCCTCTGGACCGAAAATCGCAAGCATGGCTTCAGTTTTATAACCGTTCTTATAAGTAGCACTAACCTTGTATGTAGACGTAGGGGCTTGGCCTTGTGCACCGGAAACGCGTACCCGATTATTCCCAACATTTTCAAGCTGAATTCCCAAAAAAGAAACTTTGGCATCCGGACTTAAATACTCACCAGGATCCCCAATTTCATAAAGCAACTGTTCTTTAACTGTTTGTTCATCTACCCTTCCAGCACCTGCGTCAGGTTTTGTTATGACAAAAGTTCCATCTGAGGACATTTCAACAAATGGAAATGAGCAGTTCGCAGCTTCTTGAACACTTGAAAAATGAGTTAGCCAATCTGAAGAGACTCCACCGGTCACTTGAGTTCCACATTCTAACAAATGCCCCGCCACAGTTGCCTGAGCAATTCGATCATAATCATCCAAAGACCAGCCATGGTGCACAATGCATGGAGCCACCGTTAAACTTGGATCAGCAACTCTTCCTGTAATAACAATGTCTGCTCCGGCCTTTAATAGTTCCACCAAGGGGGCGGCACCAAGGTATGC
>JACDDG010000414.1:0-2346 GCA_013817115.1 Parachlamydiaceae bacterium
ATTATCGTAGACACTACTGGTTCATTTCTTGATCGTTATTACAGAGCAGGCAAAGATTTCATTTTGAGTCCATTTCACCAAAACACAATGAAATGGCATCCCTGGGCAGAATGTAAAACCCAATTTGATTTTGCTGAAATATCTGAAGCCTTCATTCCTCATTCGCATAATGAACACGACAATTATTGGAGGCAAGCCTCAAGAACAGTCTTTAGTAGCACTTTAGAAAAATTCTATAATTCCAAAAAAAATTCTGAATTAGTCCGTTGGATTCTATTTGAACCTTTATCGCAATTTTGCAACTTGCTTAAGGGCACGAAAGCGGCCTCACACATGGACATTAATTCAGAAAAAACAGCAAGTTCGATTAGATCAGTTGCTAGCACATTTCTTGAATGTCTTGAGTTCCTTGAAGATACTGAGGAACCCTTTTCGATTCGAGATTGGATTTCAGACCCAAAGCAGGATTCTTGGCTTTTTTTACATTGCAAACCATCACAACGATCAGCTGTGCGCCCCCTTTTTTGCTCGTGGATTTCATCCGCAATTAAAGGACTTCTTGCTCTAGAGCCAGATTTTAATCGCAAAATTTGGTTTATAATCGATGAACTGCCATCGCTGCAAAAAGTCAAAAATATCGAAACCCTTTAAACAGAAGGCAGAAAATACGGAGGTTGTAGTATACTTTCCTTACAAAGTCCGTCGCAATTGGAAAGCATTTACGGCCGAGATGTCACCAAAACAATCATCGGCAATACCTTAACCAAGGTTATTTTTGCTGAACAAGATCCTGAGATCGCGGAGAGAATTTCGAAATCCTTTGGAGACTGTGAAATGAAAGAAATTCATGAAGGGATATCATACGGAGCGCATGAAGCTCGGGATGGCGTTAACTTTTCTAATCACATAAAACAGAGTCCAATTGTTTCCGCATCTAAAATTTTATCTCTGCCAAAAAACACAGCTTTTATAAAGCTGCCAGGAAACTATGCAATAGCAAAAGTTAAGCTGAAAATCGCGAAAAATCAAACAAATTCCTAAGAGATAAAACCATGAAAAAAAATCTTCCAATGTCTTTTTTGTTCATTTCCATAATCACAAACAGCGGCATATTATTTAGACAGCCGAGCAGCAGTGTTGATAGTGCTTATTAATGGGGTTTGAAGCCCAATGGAACGAAAACATACGCTAAGGAATATTAGAGCTTGAAGTGCTCGTTGACCCCAGGGGCTTTTCATTAAAACGATTTGACAGGCAAAGCCGTAAACTCTTATGTTGTTAAGAGGCTTTTGAAGTAACAGAGTGGTTAGTGAGGATCTAAAATACCTCTATGAAAGCTCTTAACCCTGGAATCTATTACTTATTGATGTGTCCTCCCTAGTGCTTTTTGCACAGCGTCTCCGGAACAACTTTCTGCTAGGCCTACTCCTCTTTTGCATTGAGACCAGCAGCGAAACCTACTTGGATACCAGCGTTAAGCATTTACCCAACTGATGGCTCGACAAAATGAGCGATATCTTTAATATTTTACAATCGGACCAATACCCGCGCAGTATAACGAGAATGAGATACTGCTCAGGTAATTACTTGGGGCAGGGCGTGGATCTGGAAAATCTGCAAAAAAATTTTACATTTTACTGTATAGCCCTCTATCCTGTATTAGCTCTTTATACTATTTATCTAGTGCCCTTCTCTTAAGGAAGGGGAATCTCAATGGCTTGTGTAACATTCAACATATTGAGATTTTAAATGGCACAGAAGCCCAAAAGTACTACTAAATCTTTTTTATCAAAACGCCAGCCCATTAAAGTCTCAATCTTTAAGTTCTTCTAAAGAATTTGGAAAACTTCATGGCTATTCTACTGGAGCTGTTTTAATGCAGACCAATCACTCATATTCTTTTTTGTGAAGGTGCTATATTAAGTCAGACCTTGAAATCAAATTTTTATAGTTTTCATAAAAAATAGGCGTTTTTCCTTTTTTATTCCGTTTCCATTTTTATTTTTTGGTTACCTACAATTCTACCGCAATTCTTCACTCTAAGCAAAAGAGCGATTAAAGCTACTCCTCCGAGAAATCCTACAATAATTAAAGTTCCAAAAAATGATTTGCTTAATTTAAATTGGTTTTCATACATTTTAGAAAAAGCAATAGCAACAATTGTACAGATTGTTGAGCCTACAGCTATTTTTGTACAACGTCCAAGATTCTTCGAAATTAAATCAATTTTTTTTCCGATATTTTGGTCAAAATTTTGAAGTTCTTCTATTACTTTGCGTTGTTTTTCTCGCTCCTCTTGAATTTCAGCTCTTATGAGATTTAATTCGTTTTGGTCTTGTTCTTCAT
>JACDDG010000414.1:2356-2762 GCA_013817115.1 Parachlamydiaceae bacterium
CTTATAAGCGTACATTTTTTTTTCAAAATCTACTTGTTTCATTGGAATCATAAAAATCCTTTTTTTGTAGTATAAAAAATTAAGTTTAATTAAATCATGCAATCAATGGGACGCCCTAACTAGCCTGCCCCAAAAACGCGAATCATAAACAAACAAATAGCCACAGTTATCACATACATATTTGTTATATCTTGATGAAATTCCTCTTGGCCTAAATAATTGTGTAAGGCATAAATTTCCATGTTACACTTTCTTTCAGTCCTTACATTTTCAGCACTTAATTTATGAAATTTTCGTGTTAAAATAATTTTCTCGCAAACTGTTTTGGCAGGGCAAACGCATTATAAAAAATTCTTGAGTATATCGTAGCAACATAGTATTTTAGTGATTCCATTATCAAAAGAGG
>JACDDG010000415.1 GCA_013817115.1 Parachlamydiaceae bacterium
CGCATATGTCTCGACTTGGGGAAGTATAGGCTCCTCATTGAGGTAATAGCGAATCATATCAGGCACATAGGGATATACTGCTTTATCGTCTGCAACCCCATTTCCCAGAGCATTCGCGAGGATAACATTACCTTTACTATATGCACTTATGAGTCCAGGTACTCCTAGAAGACTTTGTGGATTGAAAAATGTAGGATCAATAAATTCATCATCTGTTCGGCGATAGATTACATCAACTCGTTTTAAGCCCTTAAGTGTCTTTAGGTAAACAATTTCATTGTCCACAATCAAATCGCTATTTTGAACAAGAGGGCATCCCATTCGATGTGAAAGATAGACATGTTCAAAATAAGCTGAATTAAAAGGCCCAGGAGTCAATAGCACTAGCAGAGGATCACTGATATTAGATGAGACACCTTCTAAAAGTGTTTTTTTAAGTTGTAAGGGATAATCATCTGTCCCTAAGATGGGAACTTCAGAGAAAATCCCTGGAAAAAGTTGCTTACTGATGCGTCTATTTTCCAACACATAAGAGACTCCTGAGGGGACTTTCAAATTATCCTCCAGAACAGTCAACGAATCATTTTCACGAATGAGATCAATTCCTGCAATATTGAGGTATATACCTCCAGGTGGTTTGATCCCGCGTAATTGTGGCAGGTAACCTGTCGATGAAAGAACGATGTCTTTCGGAATAGCTCCGTCTTTTAAAATTTGCTGTTTGCTATAAATATCCAACAAAAAAGCATTGAGAGCTTGAATACGTTGTTCTAATCCCCGCTCGACTTTTCTCCATTCATCATTACAAATAACGCGAGGAATTAGGTCAAAAGGAAATATTTTTTCTTGGCCATCTTGATTAGAATAAACGTTAAAAGTGATTCCACGCTGACGAAAAAGCCCATGTGCGAGCTCATGAAGGAATTTAAAATGATCAAATGGTAACTGGTCAAAAAATCGAATAATTTTCTGTAAGTTTGGATCTACTGGAAATTCTTTATTAAAAAATTCATCAAAGGCTGTAGATAACGGCTGATAATCTTTGAACAAGCCCAAGTATGTTTTGATGTCTGTGTCCGCAAGAGCACTACCCTTTTTCATACTAGCTTCCTGGTTTAACGGTTCGAAATATCACCAAAATCATTCAACAAATAACTCAGCTGTCAAGGCTAAAAGCCACTCAAGTCAAGTTATCGGAATCCGTAATTGGCTGAAATAGACAGATATACAGGGGTTCATCACTATTTTCAGACATTAATCACCAGGCAATCTGATGTCAAGTTTATTTTTTTACTTTTTTTTAGACTTCAAAGGGCAGAATTGAAAGAATTTTTGAAAAAAAAATTAAAATTTAAAGGTAATTTTGGACTGATATTTTAAATCCGTTGCGGATTCCAAGGCAGGAAATTCATTATTTTTCATCTGGCCACCCTCTCTTGATCGACAAATGCAGTAAAGTAGAAACATGAATTGCTAATGACCGACGTCATTTAAGGTGAAATGAAGAAGCATAGTCGAAACTATATTTTGTTTAAAATCATGGCTATGTTGACAGACAAGATTTGAAATTTTGTTTGACAGTGCAATTTTATTAATCGATCTTTGACTTTAGAGGACACATTTTGAGGGTACTTTTGTAGGTAAAGTGTAGCAATTAGAGCTCGGCCCGGTTGATCGTCATTAGATAGCCACTCATCCGGAGTAAATAAGTCAAACATGCCAACCACTCGTAAAGAAGAAAGCAATGCAAATACCGCATCAATCACTTTGCTTATTTGGACTTGATTCTGCAGTGAAGCATCTGCAAAGAGTAATTTATTCAATAACGCAATATTATTTAAAGTTGCTGCCACAGTCCCTTTTCTAGCTTGTCCAAATTCCCCTGTGTAAGGATTGGTAGACATTGAATAATCAACACCCTCAGCCAAAATAGATTCTGGGGAGAAGACTTCATTTTGCTTCAATACATTACTTGGAGGTGTCGGTTCAGAATAGAGTTCTTTATCCACAATTATTTTCCTTATGTTGTGGTGAATTGTAACATAGGAAGACTGCGCTGTCAAAGCTTTTCAAATCTTTATTCTTTTATTTAAATCTTCTTTGTGTTATTATAAATAAAGAAAATTAATCTATAATTTCACAGGAGTCCATATGATAACAAAAACTATACTGCCCCTCTCTTTTTTTTCAATACTATGTTTTTCTTACCTCCCTGGACTTCAGATGGATGGTTATGCAATCGTCTCTTCGGTAGACAAGCACAATAAATATCACATGACTTTGACTCATGTCCAAACTCCCCACATCGCTATTGCAAAAAAAGTCGAAAAGTTAGTTTTAAAATTCATTGCAACAAATTATCCCATTACACACAATCACTGTCATTTAAGCTGGATCTCAGACCTGGGTAAAAGAGAAATGTGGGGTAAAAACTCATTGAAAATGGGTGGAGAAGTTGAAACATTTAAACAAGCTTTGCATGACCATTTGGCAGCAAATAAAAAAATCGGAAAATTTATTGCTCCGTATAGAATTGCACATGTGAATATTGCTGGTGACAAAAATGCGCCTCTCTACAAGCAAGTTAGAGTTGATGATATATATCTTATGCCTGTGTACAAAAAACAATAATTAATAGATAAGAGCCTCCAATTTTAATGAGATAACACTTATACCGAAGTGCGTTCAAATTTGGATTTTTGGCTTTGAGAAAGCCCCGCGATTGAGCGATCAAAAATGACCCAATATTATAATATGGG
>JACDDG010000416.1 GCA_013817115.1 Parachlamydiaceae bacterium
TGACGAGCAAGTTTTTGATTGGCATGTCTGTGGGATTTGGTGTATCATAAGAGTAATCCTTTGTGTGTGATGTTTTTCCTTCAAACATTCTTTATACACAAAGGGTTTTTTTTATGCCTCTCAAAAAATAGTTTTAAGGGCTCTTGGGAATAATCTTTTTTTTAATTCTCTTTTATATGATTTTCTCTCGCTTTTGGGCCCTCTTTTCTATTCGCCCACAATTGCTGGTTCTATGGGTACTTTTACTTTTCCTATTGCACATTCAGGTAGGAAATGGTATAATATAGATATAGAAAGGGGGTGTCACGGTTTCGACTTGGGAATGAAGTCTTGATTGCATGCAGAGGTTTATCGGTTGGCCTCTTAAAAAGCCGATAAAAACATTAATTGCCAACCCTAAAGTTGACAACAGTCTCATGAACAAGTTTGCTAGCAAACCTGCTTGCAAACCTATTCGTTTGGCTGCAGCAGCTTAAGACCTAATAGTCTTTCGCTGTACGTCAGTCCAGAACTTGACCAAGGGTTTTGGAGTCTGCCGATAAGGTACTTGGTGTGATTTATTCTTCCGTCAGCTTCTAGGTGGGATAGGTCGAGATTAAATGAAGCTAGCTTACCTTAGTGGCGTGTTCTGCATCGAGGTGAGTCTATTTCAGAACACTAAGCATGTAGTGGTCATTATGTAGTTTGCTAAGGACGAGAGTTCAATTCTCTCCACCTCCAACCCCTAGTACATAGTTAAGTAATTATTGATGGCTAGGCTGATTGAAAGCTCCCGCGGTTGAAGGATCGAAAGTGACCCCGTATTATATAATATTGAGTCACTTTCGATCTTTCAACCCCGGGGCTTTGAATCAGCCTAGGCCGTCAATAATTACTTAACATGTACTAGTCATAGGAGCGCGGCGACAAGTCGCTGTGCTCTTTTTTTTTATAATATCTTAAATTTAACGGTTCTGATGTCTATCTGCTACAGCGTTGTTGTTCCCTTAAACAATGAAGAAGAAAACATTGAAGAGCTTATTGCCGAAATCGCTCCGGTAATGCATACTCTCGAAAAACCTTGGGAACTCATCTGCGTCAATGACGGCTCAACTGATAACACACTTTCCCGTCTTCAAAGTCTAGCTCATAAATACCCCGAATTGCGTGTCCTTAATTTTGATAAAAATTATGGGCAATCAAGTGCTTTTGATGCAGGTTTTAGGGCCATACGCGGTGAATATGTCATTACACTTGATGGCGATCGACAAAACGATCCTCGCGATATTCCTGGCTTGATTGCGGCCCTAGACGGAGCAGACCTTGTCTGCGGTAGACGTATGAAGCGCAAAGATACTCTAGTGAAAAGAGTTACCTCATTTTTGGCAAATAGTATTCGAAGCCGTTTATGCAAAGATGGAGTTCAAGATACTGGTTGTTCGTTAAAAGTGTATCGCAGCAAATGTTTAAAAGAAATTAAGATGTTCCACGGGATGCATCGTTTCTTGCCTGCATTATTTGTTATCGAAGGTTTTCGAGTTAAAGAAGTAGATGTCAATCATCGCGAAAGGTCCAGGGGCCAGACAAAATACAATTTTTTTAATCGTTCATTTAATACCGTTGCTGATATGTTAGCTGTGCGATGGATGTATAAGCGACGTCTTCAGTATCGTATTGATAACGAATTGCCATGAGCGAAGAGTTAAGGCAATTTCTTTATCCGCTAGGCATAATACCTGCATTGATTTTTGGGCTGCGTTATTTAGTTCAATGGTTTTCAAGTGAAAGAGCCGGAAAAAGCCTCGTCATGCCACTCTTTTGGCGTTTGTCTATATTGGGTAATCTTCTGTTTATGATACATGCTTTGATACAAATGCAATTTCATGTGTGTGTTGTACAAGCTTGTAGTGGGGTCATTTCTTGGCGTAATTTGAACTTAATGCAACCTTCATCCAAACATATTAAATTTTCGACTACAGTTAAGCTGCTCATTATGGCTGCATCGACAGTTGTATTGCTTTTTTTAGGATCCAGTTTCTTGTCTACTTCTTTTTTTTCTTTTTCTTCTGTGCAATGGTTTCGTTCTCCGCTTTCTTCAGACCAAAATATTCATGGCTTTTGGCATTTTGTTGGTTTTTTGGGTTTAGTGTTATTTAATGGTCGTTTTTGGTTGCAATGGCGGAATGCTGAAAAGCATCATCGTAGCTATTTGAGCGCTGGATTTTGGTGGATGAGTGTTTTCGGAAGTGTGCTTTGTTTTGCATATTTTGCTGTGCTTGGTGATTTTGTGAACATGATCGGCCCGTTTTTTGGTCTCGTCCCTTCAATCCGCAACTTAATTTTGATGAGAAGAACAGAAGACCTGAAAGATTAAATTAAGATCTTCTTTGGGGCATTTTAAACGCTGGGACGCAAACAAAGTTTTACGCATAAGTTTTTTTGACAAATAATCTAGATGTTAACGAGCTGTGAAGCAGCAAATTGTAACACATCATTCTATCGGAATGTTGAGCTACATTTTTGCCCCGTTCTGCATTTGCTAACATCACGAGTGGCCATTTTCTTTACGCTCCTTAACTATCAAAACTTTTTAATAAAAAGCCCCTGATTATAACCCCGCCCATTAGTCAGAACTATTTCAAGACCTTATGTTTTTCAAAAAAGACAAATCAGCAAAGTCTATACAAAGCGAACAACGCGTTATACCGAAGTGCGTCCAAATTTTGGATTTTTGGCTTTGAGAAAGCCTCGCGATTAAGCGATCAAAAAT
>JACDDG010000417.1 GCA_013817115.1 Parachlamydiaceae bacterium
ATATTATAATATGGGGTCGTTTTTGATCGTTTAATCGCGGGAGCTTTCTCTTTGCCAAAAATCCAAAATTTGGACGCACTTCGGTATATATGCCCATTAATTGTTCCAAAAATTAGCTATAAAAAATTTGCCTTGGCTTTTGCATGAATTTATGGTACATTGGAGACTTGATACTTTTACAAATTCGAGTTTTTAACGAAGGTTTTATTAGCTATGGCTTTTGTCAGCATGTTTTATACCCTCTTAGCAGTTTTAGGACTAGGTTTCCTGATTTTTATTCATGAATTAGGGCACTATTGGATGGCAAAACGCGTGGGTATGCGCGTGGATACTTTTGCTATCGGATTCGGTCGCCCACTTTTTTCATGGATGCATGACGGTACCAAATGGCAAATCGGTTGGCTTCCCTTTGGTGGATATGTCAAGATAGCCGGTACCGATGGTGACCCAGAAGTAGATCCTTATACAGTTACTGATGGATTTTACGGAAAAGGGCCATGGGCTAGAATTAAAGTTGCTTTTATGGGTCCTATAGTCAACTTAATTTTTGCATTTGTTGCTTTTGGAGTACTATGGAGCTTAGGTGGTCGCGATAAAAATTTTCTTGAAACGACTTCTAAGATTGGCTGGGTAGATCCCCAATCTGCTCTTTATGCGGAAGGGGTGCGCCCTGGTGATGAAATCACCGGATATGACGAACATCCTTTTCATACTGCAGCAGATCATAAATATGCTGTAATTTTAGCAGGGGCAGAAGTTCAAGTTAAAGGGAATAAAGTCAATTATTTGAGCGGTGAGAAAACTCCATTTGATTATAAAATAACACCTTATGCGCATCCTTTGGTTCGCGGTAAAGGCAAGATGACTCTTGGGGTTATGTCGCCCGTTCATTATCTCATTTATAATCGCTTGCCTAATAACGATGAAAATCCTTTAAGTGATAATTCACCGCTTAAAGATAGTGGACTTCAATATGTCGATCGCATCTTATGGGTCGATGGAGAAATGGTTTTTTCCAGTACACAGCTTGAAGATATACTTAATGATGGTCGTGTTTTACTAACAATTCAACGTGGCGATACGATTCAGCTTGCACGTGTACCACGCGTCATAGTGGACGAGCTTAAATTAGATAATGCTTTTAAAGATGAGTTGCTTGATTGGCAATTTGAAGCTCAGTTAAAAAATGTAAAAATGCAAGAGCTTTATGCTCTTCCTTACGATATGACATATAACGGTGTGATAGAAAAGGAATTGACCTTTTTTGATAAAGAAAAGCAGATGGAAGCTTTTCCTCGCGAGCCTTTTTCAGAATTAGAGAAGCCTTTGCAAGTTGGAGATCGCATTTTGGCTGTCGACAATGTCCCGGTGTCAAAAGCCTATGAACTATTGAAAAATTTGCAAACTCATCATGTCAGTATTATCGTACAACGTGATCCTTCTGCTATTCAAAAAATTCCTTCGAGAGGGAGTGATTTAGATTTTGACAAGCATATTGATGGGCAAGCTTTAAATCGCATCGTATCAAGTATTGGCACAGAAAACGTTGTTACTACAGCAGGTAATTTAACGCTTTTGAAGTCTGTTACACCTGTAGCGACCAAGGTTATCCATGCTTCACCTGAAAATCTAGCTGCATTAGCTGCTTATTCTAAAGAAGTTCAGAAAGAATTTGAGACCATATCGGATCCTGTGAAACGTGCTCAGATGCTTGCTACCTGGAAACCTTTCGAAGACCGTATGATACTTGGATTCCCTCCACAAGATCGAAAAGTCAGTTTTAATCCAACTCCGACAGAATTATTTTCAAGTGTTTTTCAAGAACTTTGGAGAGTATTCACTGCAATTTTTGAGAAGCCAACTTCTCGTGATTGGTTAAGTGGGCCTGTTGGTATCGTTCGTGCTGTACATGATAGTTGGATGCTTGGAGCTAGGGAAGCTTTATTCTGGTTGGGTGTAATTAGTTTGAACCTTGGAGTACTTAACTTATTGCCTATTCCAGTTCTAGATGGCGGAACAATATGCCTTTCATTCTTGGAGCTAGTGACAGGGCGACAAATGAAGCAAAAAACGCTTGAGCGTTTAATACTTCCTTTTGCTATCATCTTGATAGGCTTTTTCGTCTATGTCACCTACAATGACATCCTACGTATGCTAGGTTTATGGGGATGACAAAAGACTAAGGCCCTGCCTTCCAAGTAACGACACAAAAATACCAAGATTTAGAGCCTGTATGGTTCCTGAATCTTGGTATTTTTCTATAGCGAGAACTTATACTGCGCGCGGGCACAAACCTACTATGCCATGTGATTTTCGAAATGTTCTCTATGCTTTTCGAGATGATGGTGATCTGTCAGCTCCCCGACATGTACTGGAACTGCTGTAATGTAACCTTTGTTCAACCATGAAATATCGCAGTCATGTTCTTCCTCATAAGCTTGTACACGTGCTCCTAGCCAATAATATGATTGATTTTCTGTCGGGTGGCTACGCTTATGAGGATTTTCCATCCATAGTTCTTTTCCTTGGCGAGTTAACTTAAATCCCTTTATTTCAGAATGGTTTTTTAAAGGAAAACTTACATTTACTAGAGTGCCTTGTCCGGGTGGATGTGTTAAAAAATAATTGACTATTTTTGGAATGTGTGCTGCAGCAGAGCTGTAATTGGGTTCGTTAAAATCGCAGCATGAAAAAGCAATGCTAGGAATGCCATGAATAACGCCTTCAATAGCTCCTGCAACAGTCCC
>JACDDG010000418.1 GCA_013817115.1 Parachlamydiaceae bacterium
TCTACGGATAGTGCTAAATATGAGGTAGTAAGCGGAGAAAGAAGGTTACGAGCAGCTAAAATTGCTGGTTTAAAAAAAGTGCCTTGCATCATAATTAAAGATGATTTATTGGCTGAAGAGATTTCACTTATTGAAAACATTCAGAGGCAAGACTTACATCCAATTGAACTAGGAGAGGCTTTTTTGAATATTTTAGAATCTCGTCAAAGTTTGACACAATTGGAGTTATCAAAAAAATTAGGGATATCTAATAAAATAATTTCAGAGTATGTAAATTTTGCTAAATTGCCACTTAAAGTTAAAGATTTAGTTCTGAAGGAAAATATAACTAACAGAGACGTTTTAAGAAAAATCATAAAGCATCCTGACCCTCTAATGTATTTAAAAAATCAAAATATTAAAAATACATCTAAAACTACAATGCGTAAATCAATCCTAAGAATTAATTTAGTGGATAATGAGCTGCATTTACAGGCAAATTCAGTAAGTTTACTGTGTGATTCTAACAAACAGAAATTAAGAAAGATTTTTGAGGATCTTTTAACAAAAATTTAGATTTATATTAATATTCCGCGGCCGCGGAATGTTTTATTTGCTTAATAACACGTCAAAAACAAGTGTATCATAAATTTATCAAGAGAATTTGAAAATATTTCATGAAAAGCAGTATTAGATAAAATTTTCAATGAATTTGAGTCATAAGAAAAACGCTCGTTTTTCTTATGTGCTTGAAACTTGGTGAAAATCTATTTTAAACAACAAGAAAACTCATCAACAAAAACTAAACAATCATTTTCCTGAATTATGAGTTTTCTTACTATTGACAGAGGCATGAATATTCATTCGTTATGCACATGTTTCCAAGTCAGATGGTTCCCAGGTTTTAGATTTGCAAACAGATGTTTTAAGGGAAGCAAGGATTCTTGAAGGGCGGATTTATGAAGGTTTGGCTTGTAAAGAACCACTTTAGAAACTAAATATCTCAAAATAGTTTTGAAGTTTTTAATTTCTTGATCATACCTCAAAGAGTTATTGCTGATATCGCTATGCTAAAACAGTGAGTAAACAGTCTTCAATATTCTGAACTGAAAATTTTAGCCCCTTAATTGAACGATATAACTTGAATCCATCCTTTATTAATCCTTAAATGCAACTGAGGTTAATTATGATGAGCGATAGTAGATAAGCCAATTTACCTAGCACTAGGCCTCAGGCTCATAAGAATGATATAGATTTGAGTGAATATGGGTTATCGTGATAGAGCAATAAAGATCGTGAAGTTTTAATGAGTCATTTTACTGCTTTAGCAGAACTTTATCTTACATTAATAGTTGAAACTCTTAAGATTGTATTTTTTAAAATGAAGAAATATTTAATAATTTTTTTGATTTATGCTTATGGAATAAGCTCCTTTTCTGTAAACGCTGTAAACCACGAATTCAATGAGGAGCCATTAAATTCATCTTCAGATAAGAAAAAAAAGAATAGATCCCAAAAAAGAAAAGATAGGACTTTATCTAGTGAAGATGAAGCTACTGAAAAACAGAAAGATATAAAACGTTTTCGTACCAATAAAACAACCACACGAGATAAGAACAATACAAACGCTTCATCATCAGATAGTTTTCTGAATACAAACGATAATGATTACGATAATGATTCTGAAAGTGAAGATGGATATGAATATAAAGGCTTCTCTGAGGACCTTATAAAACCTTCTAGCGCGATATCCTCTTCGAACATACACGATAATGAGCAATCCTCTTACATTGTTTTAGCCAGGGGAGTTCATCTCTTACCAGATGTCTTCTCAGATAAAAGAAATGATAATAAGGACAAAAATAGTAAAAAGAATACGGAAGAAAATAGCAAAAACATTAAGATTAATAAAAGTTTACTTACAATAGAAGAAGAGGGGAAATCTCTATTCAGCTCATGTGTTTATAAGTTAAGTGGTTTAAGTTTCGGGGAAATTCCAGAAGAGTCGAAGTTAGTAAAACTTGTGAATAATGGTAAGAACATTCGAGGGCTGTTTGAAGAATTCAAAAAGCGTGATGAGCAGCTTCATCATTCATTTCAGGAGATTTACACAAATGACCATAAAAGATATCACAAGTCTCTCAAAGAACCTGATTTTAAAACAAAGAAGAAAGAGAAAAATAAACTAGAACAAAAAAAGGCTTTTAAAAAATATCGAGATCTTTTTCAAGATAAAATTGAAAATATAATTATAGACCAAGAAGAAAGCCCTGCTTATAGAAATCCAAACGTTTCTTTTTCACTTATTATAGAAGAAGGGTTTAAGTATGCTTATGGTATGAAAAGTTTTCATAGTGAAAGTGGAGGGAATGCTAACCCCTTGCTTCCTGATTATGATAAAGATGGGCGTCCTCATCACACATATCTAGGAAAAATATATATAGCGTTGATACCTTTTGACGATTTTGAAAAGCATCTTCCTTATAATGTGCTTCAAAATCATGCTTTGGGTAAAATTAAAGTACGGACACATCCCGCAAGGTTAATATTAAGAGAAGGGGAAGTAAGTTTTCATGGTTATTTTCCTGGCGAATATATTGTTTGCACTTTAAAAGCACGCTGCCCTAGGTTCGACGGAGAATATAAGCCTTTCTACAAAGAAAAGTATGATATTGATGAGAAATCCTATAAAAAATACAAAGATTTAGCCTGTAGAGGCCTTTTATATTCTTTAGATTCAAAAGATGATCTTTCCGAAC
>JACDDG010000419.1 GCA_013817115.1 Parachlamydiaceae bacterium
GCATACACTAGCGTGTAGACGCGAAAACCAAAGAGGGAAGATTTGAGAACTAAAATAATTTTTATTTTAAGCGAACTTATCGAGCGCAGTATTAGGCTAAAAATAAGCTTCAGTGAAACCAAATGAGGAAGCGCGCAGTGGAAGTTGATTTAACAGGTTTCCCATTGATCACTGATCCTCTATTAAATAAGGGGACGGGATTTAGTGATTTAGAACGAGAAGAACTCGGGCTACATGGTCTTTTACCATTTCAGGTAGCTACTATTGACGAACAACGATTACGTGCCTATGAATCTTTTAAAAACAGATCGACCACGACCCTATCGCAATATATCAATCTCAGAAGTCTTCAAGATTCTAACGAAACTCTCTACTATAATTTGATTACTCACCATATCGAAGAAATGATGCCTATTATTTATACGCCTGGGGTGGGAGAAGGGTGTGTTCTATTTAGCCATATTTATCGACGACCTCGCGGAGTCTTTATTACTTATCCTAATAGGGATCGAATCGAACAAATACTTTCCAATCCAAGATTTGATCAAACAGAGATAATCGTCGTTTCCGATGGTGAGCGCATTTTAGGTCTTGGAGATCAGGGCGCAGGAGGAATGGGAATTCCTATCGGTAAACTAAGTCTTTATACGGCATGTGCTGGAGTTCACCCAAGTTCAACATTGCCTATTTTGTTAGATACAGGCACTGACAATCTGCAACTCTTGTCAGAGCCTTTATATATAGGATGGCGCCATGAGCGAATTAGGGGGCAAGAGTATGCCGATTTTGTCGAGATGTTTGTAAAAGCAATAAAAAAAAGGTTTCCTCATGTCCTTTTGCAGTGGGAAGATTTTGCGCAGGTTAATGCAATACCACTTTTAGAAACATACCGCGATGAGATCTGCTCCTTTAATGATGATATTCAGGGGACAGCAGCAGTTGCTACCGGAACTCTTTTAGCAGCAATTCAAATTACTAAGAGTTCATTAAATGATCAGCGTTTTGTAGTGGTGGGCGCAGGTTCTGCAGGTTGCGGTATATGTAACCTAATTATGCAGGCAATGATTGAAGAAGGTGTGTCAAAAGCGGAAGCTAAATCCAAATTTTTTCTTATAGACCGGCTGGGACTTCTATTAGAAGACACTCCGAATTTGTATCCTTTTCAAAAGGAGTTTGTTCAGCCTAAAAATAAAGTGGCAGCCTGGAAATGTGAAAAATCTGAGTGTATAACATTGCTAGAGTGCATACGAAATGTGCATCCGACGGTATTAATAGGGGTGTCAGGTCAAGGAGGAATATTTACTGAGGAAATTATAAAGGAGATGTCATCCCATGTGGAACGTCCGATAATTTTTCCGCTTTCAAACCCTACATGTCATAGTGAAGCTGTACCGGCAGATTTAATGAAATGGACGAATGAACGTGTTATTATGGGTACGGGGAGTCCTTTTGAAAAAGTCATAAGGGATGGTAAGCCATTCAGCGTTGATCAGACCAATAATTCGTATATATTCCCTGGCATTGGCTTAGGAGTTATTGCTGTAAAAGCTAGACGAGTTACAGATTCAATGTTTATGGTCGCTGCTAAAACCTTGGCCAACTGTTCTCCGGCAAAATCGGATGATCATGCCAATTTATTGCCACCTTTGGGATTGATTCGCGAAGTTTCTTTTTTAATTGCTGTTGCTGTGGCCAAAGAGGCGGTTGCATTAGGGTTAGCAGAGCCAATGAGTTTTCAAGATATTGAATCATGCATCCGGCAAAAAATGTGGGATCCGGTGTATTCTCCCTATAAGTTGATAAAGAAGGGAGTTTAATAATATTTGTTTTTTTTAAAAAAAAAGCAAAATTTAAATAAGTTACCTTGATCAGATAAAAATTTAAATTTTGCAATTTGCAAAAAATGACAAAGTGATTCAGTGTCTTATTTTGGCAAATATTTTTTCGCTACACTTGGCAAGTGAGTTTTAATAATATCCAACTGTTTAGAAGATATATTGGGAATTACATCTTTAGCTATTGCCTCGGAATTAAAAACATTCGCAACCATCTCAGCCAACTTGCTTTCTGCAATTTTATCAAACTCACATACAATTACTTGTTCAGGCAATAAATATTTCCAATGATCCCGAGAAAATAGCGAACTTGCTTCATAAATTTTTTCTAGTGACAGCTTGCCAATAATTTTTCTTCTCATTGATATATATTAATTAGCTGAGAATCTTCATCTTCAGGAGCAATGGCAATGGCAATGCCTGCCTCATTCACACATTTTGTAAATAGATCGTCGATCGACCCTCTAACTTGACAGTCAACATCGAGCCAAATCGTTCTCTGATAAGGAGATTTTAGCATCGCGAAGGGCTTTTTGAACCATCCTAATCTAACTTTCCATATTTCAGGATATAGGGATTCCCATAATTTACAAATTCAGGCGCTATTTGTTCTTTTGGAGCAATTATATCTTCATTTACTTATTATATTACCCAGCATATGCTGAAACCAGTTAGTGTATTAGAATGTGAAAAAAGTTTCTTCGTGAATTGAAAATTCTTTATGTTAATGCTTTACTGAAGCGAAGGCCTGAATGGGCCGGTTGTGCGCTCGTGAGCGTACACATTTAGCAAGGTGAAAGTCCTTGTCAAAGGTAGCCAAGCCTTTGTAACTGAAAATAACTGCGTCACCGTGAGGTGGGGTGGGAAGCAATTGGACGTGAAAGAGCA